>LOER01000003.1 GCA_001515945.1 Desulfitibacter sp. BRH_c19 | reverse complement strand
CATATTGATCTCTTCAAAGGAATTTACTTTATCCCTCTGCTGCTCTGCAAAACTTAGTATGGTCCAACTAATAATATTCATTGTTTTTTCAATATCAATATCATCACGAAATTTTGTCAGATCTATATTTTTATAACCCATTTCAGAACCGCTTTTAATGAGATGCTTACCCATTTTATCGATTTCAGATTTAACCTCTACAGCATCCTCATGGGAAGTAGTTTTAAGAAAATCAAATGCTTGTGGAAACTTTTTCATGATTTTAAACTTAACTAATCCTATTTTTTCCATTCTTTTAAAAATATCTGTTTCATTCCAATCCACCTCATCGTAGATTTTATCAATAACCTCAACCACATAATCAAGCAAGAATAAATACAATTGCTTTTTACTATTAAAATAGTTAAATAGCGATCCTTTCGATATATTCGCTTCTCTTATAATCTCGTTTGTAGAAGCCTTTTCATAACCATTTCCTGAAAACTCTTTGAGAGCTGCATTAATAATACGTTCTCGCTTCTCAAGTTCTAAACTGTAAAATTTCGAATAAATGATAATCACCTCATTTCTATGTGATGAAGCCAAATGACCACCTTGGTCATTTGTTATTATGCAACATGTGCCACCCTGGTCAAGATGCCCATTGTTTTAAAATTGAAGTTTAATATGTTGAAGGAATAAAAAAGGGCACAAAAAAACGACTGCTTTTTAAAAAATAAGCAGCCATTAACTCGATGATATGCTTCAGTAACGGTGAGGTATAAGCCTAAATAGCCATGCTTTCTAAATACTCATCATAGGTTAAACTTACGTCTATCATTTTGTTTGGTTTAAATTCAATAATGCGGTTGGCAACGGTATGCACTAGTTGACGGTCATGGGAAGTAAAGAGTACATTACTGCTATAATCACGCAAACCGTTATTTAAGGCAGTGATCGCTTCTAAATCCAAGTGGTTGGTAGGTTGGTCTAGTAGCAGTACATTTGCATGACAAAGCATAATTTTAGCTAGCATACAGCGCACCCGCTCGCCTCCGGAAAGTACTTTGAGCGGCTTAAGGGCCTCTTCTCCAGAAAATAACATTTTCCCCAAGAAACCTCTAACGTATGATTCGGCTTTGTCGGATGAATACTGTCGCAGCCAATCGATAAGGTTCAGTCCCTGATTTTGAAAATAGGGGGAGCTATCTTTGGGGAAATAGGCCTTGGTGATAGTAACACCCCATTTATAATGACCACTATCGGGCTCTAATTCACCACTCAAAATCTTTAGAAGGGTTGTGTATGCTATCTCGTTAGTCCCAACAAAAGCGATTTTATCACCTTTGTACACAGTAAAGCTCACTTTGTCGAGAACTTTTTCTCCGTCGATAGTTTTACTTAAATCAACTACAGTAAGAATGTCGTTACCAACTTCCCTTTCTGGCTTAAAACCCACAAAAGGATACTTACGATTGGATGGTTGGATATCATCTAAATTTATTTTTTCCAGCATTTTTTTACGTGAGGTAGCCTGCTTAGACTTGGAAGCATTGGCACTAAAGCGATTTATAAACTCTTGAAGCTGTTTTACTTTTTCTTCATTTTTCTTGTTCTGATCTCGTGACATTTGTAGTGCTAATTGACTAGATTCATACCAGAAGTCGTAGTTCCCCACATAGAGCTTAATCGAACCATAGTCCACATCTGTCATGTGAGTACAAATATTATTCACAAAATGCCGATCATGCGTCACAACTATAACAATTCCTTTAAAGGCAATCAAGAATTCTTCTAGCCAAGTGATGGCTTGAATATCTAAATGGTTAGTGGGTTCATCTAGAATAAGGATACCAGGGTTACCAAAGAGTGCCTGTGTTAAAAGCACCTTCACCTTTTCTGCCCCTTGTAGCTCAGACATCTCTTTGTCGTGGAGATCCGTCCCAATTCCTAATCCCTGTAGCATAGTAGAAGCTTCTGATTCGGCTTCCCATCCATTCATCTTACTAAATTCATCTTCCAAGTCGGCCACTTTCATGCCATCTTCATCATTAAAATCTTCCTTTGCATAAAGTTCTTCTTTCTCTTTAATGATTTCATATAGGCGTTGGTTGCCCATGATTACAGTATCTAGCACAATACTTTTATCATATTGATAATGGTCCTGTTTTAAAATAGACATCCTTAAACCGCGTGAAATCACAACTTCACCAGTATCTGGTTCAATCTCGCCAGAAAGTATCTTCAGAAACGTACTTTTCCCTGCTCCATTTGCACCAATAACTCCATAGCAATTGCCAGGAGTAAACTTTAAGTTCACATCTTCGAAGAGTTTACGTTCTCCGTATCTTAGTCCTACATTAGTTACAGTTATCACATTGTCCCGCCTTTTTAATTTAAAATTTACATATCCTCGAATTGTATCATAAGTGAACTATATTTGCACGGGATTAGGTGACGATTTGCTTGACCCGACCCACTAAGCCACCAACGAGCCTGACTTTTATACCATGGGGATGAGTAGCAGAACTGGTAAGAATGGTTTCAACTACTCCCTCAGTTAATTTTCCGGTACGTTGATCTTGTTTTTGGACAATCAAAACCCGATCACCTGGTTTTATATTTTCACGACTATTCATAGTCATAATTCATCTCCCTTAATTCTCTATGCTAATTTAAATTCTCATTTAATAACTACTATTTTTTTAGAGAGCTGCCTTTCCATTATTTCTCTTTAGCATCAATTATATTGCCCTTGTACATATCCTTGGCAGCAATCTTTATTTTCAATACCTTTTCATACATATTAATAAATTGCAATTCCCTTTCTGTAACGATAGATATTGCAATTCCTGTATTTCCCTTCCTCCCTGTCCGGCCAACCCTATGAAGGTAGTCTTTGGGGTTTTCGGGTATGTTCAAATTAAACACATGTGTAACCCCTTCTATATCTAGTCCACGTGCAGCAATATCCGAAGCAATCAGAATCTGTATTTTGCCAGACTTGAATCCATCTATTGCCCGTTTGCGGTCCATCTTTTCATTTTGACCATGAATACCTTCCACTTCTAGGCCATGATATTTAAGCCTATCCTTACAAACTTCTGTTTCTTCCCTATGTCCTATAAATACCATAGCTTTACTGGGGTTCATTATCCTTATAACCTTACGCAGTACTTCAATTTTATGTCTTTGCTCTGTAAGGAAATACATGTGTTCTATAGAGAACGGAATTGAGGCAACTTCCTTTTCCTTTATAAACTCTGGTTCCTTCATAATCTCTTTTGCACGGGCTTCTGTCTTTTTTGTTATAGATGCAGAGAACAACATAATCTGTCTTTCTTTCAAGGTGCTCTTTATTACCTCTTTCAGCTTTACTATATTGTTATCATCCATAAGTGAGTCTGCCTCATCAATGATAATCGTCTTGATGGTGTGTGCAGATATCTTTCTCTTATTTATCAATTCAAGGATTCTTGTGAGCGAGCCCACAATAATGTGAGGCTTTTCTCTTAACCTCTCAACTTGCCTTTTAATATTCACATTCCCAATAGCAAGCATTGAACTCACCTTAATCTCCGAGTTTTGAGACAGTCGTTCTGTCTGTCTTAAAATCTGTATGGCAAGCTCGTGGGTGGGAGCTAGAATTATTGTCTGCATTTCTCTTTTTGAAGTATCTGTTTTTTCAAATAATGGAAGCAGATAGGCTAAGGTTTTTCCGGTTCCAGTTTCTGATTGCACTACTAAATCCTTGTTTTTTAAGGCTTCCGGTATAACCTTCCTCTGGACTTCAGTCGGAGTGGTTATATCTTCTTTTTGTAAGGCTACCACTAGTGCAGGATTCATATTAAGGTTATTAAACAACTCAATCATTATATTCTCCTTTTGACCCTTTGTGATTTAATTACATTTCTATTGTCTACTAAAAGTCAGTTTTACAGTTGCCTGAAGATATTTTCTATCCTTATATTCTATATTATAAAAATATTTAAAGCTATGCTTAAAAACTACTTAATTAAATTGTTTTCATATATATCCTATCCTATTCAAGATCACAAGCGATTTGAGCCCTGGTTAAACTTAAATATGCTTTACCTTGCCTTATTACTGTCTCTCCAACTGCTTTTCAAAGATATTGAATATAATTAACCTTCCAGAAGCAACTACCAGTCTCATTGAATTTATTATTGAGTGGATTAATCTAGACGGTCCGTCGATCATTGTAGCACTATCTGGTCCATACTATCCACATATCAATAACGAGTTTATTGATCAGAAGATCCCCTTTTCCTTTGAAACCATCAATAGGATTGAATGGGAGAAATATAAATTAAAGAATTCTAACCATCATTCATGATTTGATACTTGAATATCTTTTAGCAGCTGACCAGTAGTGGATAATAACCACAAAGTTCAAACCGTATATGTGGAGGTTTGAACTTTTCGGTACTGGAACTTTTTCAGGAATTAGATATCACCATCCTCGAGTTAAAATAACAGATGATATTAATAAAAAATAGAAGAACCACTTAGAGTAGCTAATCTAAGCGGTTCTTAGTAAAAATATATTTTACTTCTAACTTTTCTATATGCCTAATCTAATTTCATTGGATTACCTGGTAACCTGTACTTTCTTTTTGAAAAGACCAACCAATCCATTTTGCCACAAACCACACAACCCAATTAAAGCGGTTAAGATAGATACCATTGCTCCCATCACAGGGCCCATACTTGTTTTATATCCATCAGGAAGGATTCCACCCAAATTTGCTGCTATTAGGGCTATCAAAGATACTATAAAGAGTAGTGTAATAACTGTGTTTGATAAGTTGATGCCATATTTAGGTTGATAATTATTAAGGCTATCAAAACTAAATAGCCTCCCGCCATCTAAGGTATATACTGCAAACAAATAGCCGAAAACGAAAGGTGTATAACGGGTAAAGCCAATTACAATTAGTAAAGACAAGAATATAAGGCCTACTTTACTTGCAAGACGAGTGCGTATTCCCAGTATAAGCATAATAGCTACTGCCGTTTGTACGATAGCAAAGATTAATGCCCATCCACCAGCCATGGGAATAAAAATATTTTCAACTATACTTGAGAAAATACCCCAATGCTTTTCTACGATAAATTGAAATACTTCAGTTAACTGCTGCTCAGTTCCCCAACCTGGCAAACCGTTTACAGCTGGTACATTGCGAACAAATATTTCATGTAGGAATCTGTATCCAAGCCAAATTCGCAAAAGTGAAACCGTTACTGCGATCTTGTCCATTTTTTCGTTATAAACAAAAAGTCCATAAGCAACAAAACCAAATAAAACAGCTAAATCCATACTAACCATTTTAATTTTGCCTGTTTCAATCACAGCCAATTGCAGCAAATAATAGAATGCGAAAATGGCACATAAAGAAGCAATAAGACGCCTAATTGGCGGTGTAATAAAATTCAGTGTTAAAATTGAGTTTATTAATTTAGCAAAAGAGCTTTTTGTATCTTTATATTTTTCCGTAAGCCAGGCATCCAGACCATAATACATTCCAGCATTTGTGAATAATACAAATAAGTGCCCTAGAGTAAAGAATGGAGGTATCCTGGAATTACCTAACATAAAAATAAAAAAGTCCATACTTAGTCCCAAAAAAGCCATGGGTCTAACAAATATACCAAAAAGGAAAGCAAAAGCTAATATAAATTGTACACCAACTGCAAAATAACCCCATAGTTCAGCATATGGATACATTATATTTTCTAAAAACCAACCAAACCAAGCCCAGCCGCCAGCATCCATACCTGCATTACCCTGTTCAATTAAATAACTGCCAGCATCAGGACCAAACCAACCTGGATGTGAACCAGAGGTAAAACTGCCGCTTTTCCAGTTATGACCAATTGTAACTTCATACAGCCAAAAAGCCCCTAAAAAAATCCTAACAAATGCAATCCATGGGCTAGTTCTGGAATTATCCATTTCCTTGTTTGTTAACATCTTGAATCCTCCTCTTCCTATGTTTTTTAATTACTAAGATATTCGCCTATGACGTCTATATTTCTTAATGTTAATTATCTACTCTTCTCTTTTTCGGCAGTAGAGTAAATAATCATTATTATTTCAGGAATAATGCCACTAATAAATAAGGACATGTTCCCAAGAAATCAGGACATGTCCTTATCAAAATCAAATAATTTATTTTTAACAGCATAATTGGCTGCTTCAAACCTGTTACTAACCTCTAATTTCGCCAATATTTGACTAACATAATTTCTAATGGTTTTCTCACTCAGTACCATTTCCAAGGCTATTTCTTTATTACTTTTTCCTAAAGATAAGAGTTTCAAAACTTCTTTTTCCTGGTTTGTTAATTCATTTAAAATAATATGCTGTTTAGATATTTTCCTCATACTTTTAAATACTTTATCTGTTATGTCGGGATCTAGAATTGCTTTACCCTGGGCAGCCTTTTCAATAGAAGTAATTAGTTCTTTACTATCTACTCCTTTTAACAAGTAACCACTAGCGCCGGCTAAAATAGATTCATATATTAATTCATCATCAGCAAATGAACTGAGCATAATTATTTTTGTATCCGGTAATATTTCCTTTATTTCACGGCAAGCACTAATTCCGTTATTGTGTTTGGCTTGTCCTAGTATGGCTAACTTTACATCCATAATAATTAAATCAGGTTTTAGCTCCATTGCTTTACTGACAGCTTCTTCTTCAGTACTAGCTTGTCCAACAACTTTAAAATTAGGATAAAGTTCAAACAAACTTACTAACCCCATTCGTACAACCTCATGATCATCAACAAGCATCAATTTAATCATATAATCCTCCATTTAGCGGAATTCTTACCATGATTTTTGTTCCTTCATCTTTCCTGCTCTTGATTTGTATAAGACCATTTAGCATTTTAACCCTTTCTTTCATATTTTGCAAACCTTGTCTCAATCCCGTTTGGTTATTATCTATATCCAAATTTTTGGAAAATCCTATTCCATCATCAAGAACCACTAGTAATAAACATTTATCATTATTACTTACTTTAATCGTTAAATTCTGGGCTTCTGCATGTTTAACGACATTACTTATTGCTTCCTTGAGAATTAGGATTAAATGATACATCGTAGTTAAAGATAGTTGTTTCCCTTCATAATGATCTTCAATCTTTACATTCAGCCTTTCATATATATCAAGTTCATCCAGTAAATTTTCCATGCGTTTCTGTAAAGATAAATTTACCTGATTAACCCTTTTCAGTTCTCCAATATATTCCCTTATTTGGTTTATAATCTTATTTCTTTTCTTTAATAAAAGAGATAATTTTTCTGAGGCTGTCTTGGGGTTCTTGTCAATTAGATGTTTAACAACTTCCAACTCTAGATTAGAAGCATACAAAGACTGAATAATATCATCATGTAAATCTTGGGCTAGTCGATTTCTTTCTTCAAATCTTGCTTTATCTTTTTCAATCTCCTGGATACGGTTAATATATTCTTTATCAAACACTTGTAAAATTGCTAATACAGACACGGAGAGAATTAAACCCGTAAATCCCCTTATAACTTCTATTGGTAGTCCTGTGATCTGAAAAAACAAATCGGAATTTATTACCCTAGATAATCCAACCGAGCCTGGTGGTACAACTAGTCCTGCCGAAAAGCCATAAACTATCATTGAAATACCAGCAAATTCTAAAGCTCTGAAAAATTTAGGAAACCCAAATTTATTGAATTCTTTTTTTTGTAATAAAATAGCATAGCCTGATAATATGGAACCTGGAAAGGCCATTAAGTATCTAGACCAAATATCACTAATCCTTATCCAATCCAAATTATTTTTTAAATCAAAATATAAGATACTTGCAATAATGAAAAATAACCATAAAACAAACATAATAGCCGGCAAGTATTTTAATTTGTACCATCTTTCTTTGGTATTGGTCCAAAGAGATACCCCAAACTGGACAATAAACATAAAAGATAAGGCATTAACAATAATTCGAATAACACGTAGTATTAAATATGTTTGCTCACTTGAATAAACCTGCTGAATAGGAATAAAAACATGTCCCCAATCTGCTAGGGCATGTAAAATTCCAAACAACGCTAACAAATGAAGACTTTTAGCTAAGCTAAAACGGCTATGCTGACGATTTTTCAAAAGAATACCAATGCCCATGAGAAAAAAAATGAATGCATAAGAAAAAATTACAATAGTTTTGTTAAAATAAAAAAAATCGTAGATTGTTTGCATAATGTGTGTCACCTTAATTCATATCTCTTTTTCTGAATCCTACATAATTACATCCAACAAGTCAATAGCAATCTAAAGCATGTGCTACTAGCCTATAGGTGCACCTAATGATTGACAAAAACCAATTGAGGAGACTAATGTATGTCCCCAGAGAATACATTCTGGAAGATTTTTTCCTGCAATCCAGGAAATTACATACATGCTGAATGGAATACCATGCATCTCGATAGCAAAAGCTATCAAAATGCAAAATAAGTTACTGCAGGTTTCTTATCCATCTTTTTATCCGATGACTATCACCGCTAAGACTCCCATCTTCTAGCCTTGCACTAGTATTTCTACGCATTGCTAAAACACAATGCTAGAACTACGGTCGTAAGTGGGAGATAAGCGGTGCTATGTCCCTGGATATCGGTTTCTAACCTTCAGATGGAGTAAAAACTCCACCTGAAGTCAAGAATCCTGTTTATAAAAGGGAATAAACAATAGCACCATATTATATAGCACAACAAAAAACAAAAGATGTTACACTACCCTACCGGAAGTGGAAAATAGCCCCATTTCGTACCCTTGCTATAAATATAACAAGATATACTTAAATAAGGCTGTTTCTAATCTTAAATCTAACCTAAATTTTTGGGATTTTGATAATAAACTCGCAACTACAGTTTTCTTCTTTTTTAAGGTTGAGATTGCTCCATGTGCTGTAATTATTTTCTCTACAATAGCCAATCCCAAGCCCGTGCCGCCTGTTTGTGAGTTCCTTGCAGTACCGGAATTGGAATAGCTGTTCCCATTGCCTTCCTCACATATTCAGAGACATCACCCTATTTTTATTTAAACCTATAATACCTTGTCTAGGTGATAAGAATCTTAAATGCAGTAATTAGTAGGCCTAACCTTTCTTTGTTGCTTGTCTTGTAGATAAAAGCACCGTCCATAGTGCTTTTATTGAAATCCAGCAATGTGCTTAAGCTCTTTCTGCATACCTATTTATCAAATAAACCGCCCTTTTTAATATTATTAAATGCCTTTCTTTTGGTACCAAGGCTTTGTACTCCTCTTTTATCGTTTGATTGGCTCTTACTCTTTTGTTTCTTCTCTTCAATAATTTTCTTCATTATTTCTATATTTTTATTTGTCATCTTTTTCTCCTTATCATCTTGATCTTGACATCATCTTGTGATTTTGGGGTTGATTACTCCTTTTTCTATCTTGGCTACTTCTTCGCTTATCAGATTGATTTTTCATATTAGGACGTTGATTTGTTCTTTTTTTACTATCTTGCTTCTTGGGTTTGTTTCCTCGTTCTTCTTTTGCTGGCTTTCTCCCTTGGCTTTCTGGTTGTTTTCCACGAGCTTTATTCGAGTCAGTTCGTCGAGCTTTATCTTGATGAGCTTTAGCACCTTGATCCTTCGGTTTGTTTGATCTCTTTTTTGAGTTTTTTTCACCAGCAAGTGTCCCTTTTGTTTCAATAGACATGCCAATACCTGTTTCAATTGTCTGCAATATATGGCTATCTCTTGGCGTTGCTAAGGTAATAGCTAACCCCTTTTCTCCAGCGCGTCCAGTCCTTCCAATGCGGTGAATATAACTTTCTGCATCCTGAGGTATATCATAATTGAACACATGGGTAATCCCTTCCACATCTAAACCTCTTGCCGCTACGTCCGTTGCCACAAGTAATTGTAGTCTTGCTTTTCGAAAGCGTTTCATAACCAGCTCTCTTTTTGCTTGAGATAAATCTCCATGTAGTTCATCAGATAAATAACCGTGCTCAAGTAGTGCTTCGTTAAGTTCTTTAGCTCTTATTTTTGTACGGCAGAATATTAGTGCCAAGTATGGTCTATGCTCTTCAAGTAGCTTAATTAAGGTATCTTTCTTTGCCTGATCGGTAGTAGCTATAACTACTTGTCTAATCTCATCTAAGGTAATTCTTTTGCTCGCTATGTGAATATCCACCGGGTTTTTCATGTATCTTCTTGCCAGAGTACGTATACTTCCTGGTATTGTTGCAGAAAAAAGCATCGTTTGTCGTTTGGGAGATGTTTGCCTAATTATATCCTCCACATCAAGCAAAAAACCCAAGTGTAGCATTTGATCAGCTTCATCAAGAACCAACATTTTCACACCGGAAAGGTTTATGGTTCCTCTCTTGATATGATCCAAAATTCGCCCTGGTGTACCAACGACGATATGAATTGAACTCTTTAATTTCTTGACTTGTCGTTCCACATCCTGACCACCATAGGCTGCCAATACATTAGCATTGACTTTAAAGGCTAGTTTGTTTAATTCAGTAGTAATCTGTAAAGCTAGTTCTCTTGTAGGCGTAACTATTAAAGCCTGTATATAGGGCTGTTTTCCGCTTACTCTTTCTAGTATTGGCAGTAAAAAAGCAAGAGTCTTTCCTGTACCTGTTTGAGCTTGTGCCACAATATCCTTTCCCGAGAGTAAAATAGGAATTACCTGTAGTTGTACAGGCGTGGGAATCTTAATTCCCTGCTCTTCTAATGTTTCGTTTAGTTCAGTTCTAACCCCTAAGGAGACAAAATCAGTTGGCACCTTTTAGCTACCTCTTTCTTTCTATTATTTTTAATTGTTAATAATTAGTATACCAGATTAAGAACTTATTATATATGCTATTGTCAAGTCCTTAGCATTTTCATTTGACAATATATTCTAACTCTCTGTTTGAGAAGCCACTAAGCTTAATCCACCGTATTTGTTCCTCAAACGTGGTTTTTCAATTTTTCCTGTAGGATTGCGCGGAATTTTATCAAATATAATTCTACGTGGGCGTTTGTAACGCGGCATGGAAGAGCAGAATTCCATTATTTCATCTTCGGAACAATTGTAATCAGGCTTTATCTCGATTATGGCCGCCGCGATTTCACCCAAACGCTTTTCCGGCAGACCAATTACAGCAACATCCTTGATTGCATCATGCTTGCGAAGAAAATCTTCTATTTGTACTGGATATAGATTTTCTCCTCCGCTTATAATCACATCTTTCTTCCGGTCAACCAAATAAATAAAGCCATCTTCATCCATTCGAGCCATATCACCAGTAAAAAGCCAACTGCCTTTGAGCACAGACGCAGTTGCTTCCGGGTCGTTGTAGTAGCATTTCATTACACCCGGCCCTTTGACAGCCAATTCCCCTACCTGTCCTGAGGTTACCTGACACCCTGATTCATCTACAATCATGACTTCCCAATTAAAACCAGGTTTTCCGATAGCACCAACTTTATGAATATTCTCCATACCCAAATGGACACAGCCGGGACCGATAGATTCGCTCAGGCCATAGTTAGTATCATAAAGATGCTCTGGAAAGTATTTTTTCCAGCGATGAATTAAGCTTGGTGGAACCGGTTGAGCACCGATATGCATAAGTCGCCACTGGTCAAGAACATAATCTTGCAACTTCACACTTCCGCTTTCAATGGCGTCCAGAATATCCTGTGCCCAAGGAACCAAAAGCCATACTATGGTAATTTTTTCTTGCGAAACAGTTTTTAGTATCCACTCCGGCTTAGCTCCGCGTAGCAATACTGCTTTGCTACCCACCAGAAAGCTGCCAAACCAATGCATTTTGGCTCCAGTATGATACAACGGTGGAATGCATAGAAAATTATCTTCACGTGTTTGTCCATGATGTTTATTTTCTGTATAGCATGCTGACATTAAGCTACCATGCGTATGCAAAATCGCTTTCGGAAATCCTGTTGTCCCAGAGGAAAAATATAGTGCAGCATCGTCTTCGTCCATTAACTTAATGTGGGGTGCTTGGGTAGAACAATCAGCGCTAAGATGGTCATAGCTTTCAGCAAAAGAAGGGGAATTTTCTCCTGCAAATAATAGTGTCTTGACATTAGGAATCTGCTCGCAAATGATTTCCAGGCGGCCGATAAATTCCGGCCCAAAAATCAAAGCGTTGGTTTCCGATAAGTCCATACAATATTTTATTTCTTCTGCACTATAGCGAAAGTTCAATGGGACTACTATTGCTCCGGTTTTCAGAATTCCAAAATAAGTAGGTAGCCATTCCAGGCAGTTCATTAGTAGTATGGAGACCTTGTCTCCTTTTTTGATACCCTTTTTAAGCAGAAGATTGGCAACCTGGTTCGCTTTATGGTCAAACTCACGCCATGTGATTTCCCTCCGGTATTCTGCTGAAGTACTATTTTCAATTAGTTCATACTCTCTCCAAGTGACATTACTTCTCTCTTTTACCCCTTTGTTAATTTCAACCAGGCTTATATCCTGGCCAAACATTTCGGCATTTCGTGAAAGTATCTCCATAATAGGCATTTTTTCGTTCCTCCTAAAATCAAAGGCCCTTCAGGGCATAAATTATAATCCTTACTGGACGTGGGCATCACAATTTCACAACATATTTCTTCATTATACTTTATATTTCATTAAATTAACACAAAACAAACAACCAAAAAAATGAATATAAAAAAAATCCCCGTTGTGGGGATGTGGATTTACCACCTCAGCTCAATACCTTCATCTGAAATTGTGATTACACCTTCTTTTAAAAGTCGCCCAATGGCCCTTTTAAAGGCACCCTTACTTATGTTTAACTCTGCCTTTATATGATCAGGAGAGCTTTTATCATTAATTAGAAGAGTACCCCCACTTAATTTCAACCGCTCCATAATCTTTTGCGCATCAGTCTCCATTTCATAGTAAGCCTCTTTTCTTAAACTCAATTCCAGCTTACCATCCTCTCTCACCTTCTTAATTCTTACTTCTATATTGTCACCTTTAGTATAATTGCCATATAACTCTTTGTTAAGAATTAATCCATGGTACTTATTATCTACAGCTACAAAAATTCCAATATCTTTATTGATGCTATAAACGGTTCCATGGACTCTATCATTTTTTTTATATGGGGAGTCGGTACTTAGCAGATTATTTATATACATAGTTGCACAGATTTTATTAGTAATATTATTAATATACAAACCCACAAAACATAAATCTCCTTTTATAATCTTACCCACTTGTTCCCTTAAAGGTAATAACAAGTCTTTCTCAAGACCCCAGTCTAAAAAAGCACCAAAATTTGTGGTGTCTACTACTCTTAAGAAGCCCAGTTCTCCAATTGTTAGCTTTGGTTTTCTAAGCGTAGCTATGGTCTTAGCCTCAGAATCTTTATAAACAAACACCTCTATTTCATCACCAATATCAAATTCCTGTATGATCTGCTTTTTAGGTAATAAAATATCATCCTTGTCTTTTGCATTTTTAAAATTTAGATACGCCCCAATCTCTGTCTTTCTAATTACTTGTAATTTCTGCATTTTCCCTATTTCTATCATCTTATATACCTCTTTATCTAATTTATTGTAGTTTCTTTTATAGATTGATTTTATTTAAGTTGCTTTTTGTCGAGTTTTCCCAATGCTGTATAAGGCATCCTATTAACGAAGGTTATATCCTTTGGTAGTTGGAACCTTGCAACTCTTGGGCGTAACCATTCAAAAAGCTCCTCTTTTGTAATATTAGCAGTTTTTACTAGGAGAACAAATGCTTTCAATCTATGACCAAAATTTTCATCACTAATTCCTATAACTGCTACATCTTCTACTTGAGGGTGATTTATTAGTACTTGCTCAATTTCAATGGGATATACATTTTCGCCAGCTGAAACAACCATGTCATCCGCTCTCCCACACAAAAAATAATACCCGTTATTATCTTGATAACCTAAATCACCAGTTTCTATCCAAGAATTATTATTGTTTTTCATTGACCATTTATTCTGGATGCATAACTGACCTATCTTACCAATTTCAACCTCATTCTTATTATCATCTAATATTTTTAATCTCACACCATTTACTTTTTTACCAATGGTATTAGCTGAATATTTTAGATCTTGTGGTGTTGCTATTATATTTAAACCAGCTTCTGATGTACCATACAGATTGTATAATACATTTCCTAATTCACTAAAAGTCTCACCTACGAGTTTCGGATTGAGCTCTGCACCACCTGAAGCAATACAGGCAAGAGATCTTAAATCTTCAGCATTATTTTTTAACATTTTATTTATCATTAATGGTACTACAGTTACTACTTCAACATTGTGTTCACGAATTAAAAAACATGCTTTTTTTGCATCAAATCCACTATTTATCACCATTTTTTTCCCAAATGATATAAATAAAAATAATACTGCTATCCCATAACCGTGATAAATAGGAGTAGCGATATAAGTAGTATTATAATTTAAAAGTTTTAACCTAGTAAGTAAAGTTAAAAACGGATCTAAAAAATTGAATATAGATGGCTCATGTGACGCTACTTTAAAATCTCCTCTGGTACCTCCTGTTAGTAAAATAATTTTACTTAATGAAGTCCTCTGTAGCTTTAGTTTTTCATTAACACTTGTATTTAATAAGTTATTTATTGCCGGCAAGTTATTATGATAACTCAAAATCTTATCTCTAGTATAGAATGACTGTTCAATTAAAGAACTTAATTCAAAATCATATACAAGAAAGTTAAAATCATATTGTTCAAATAATTTATTTAACTGACCCTTACTCATTTCAGCGTTGAGCAAATATATATCTGCTCCCAATAAAGAAACTGCAAAAATAGATTTAATCAAAGAAGCATGATTCTTACACAAAAAAGCTACCTTCTGATCACTTTTAACTTGGTAGTTTTCTTTCAAAACACTAGAAAGCTTTTTTGATTGTGAAAATAATTGTTGATAGGTTATTGTTTCATATTCATCAACTAGTGCAATTTTATCAGTATATGTCCTATTTGCAAAATATAACAGAGCCATTACATTTATTCCATATTTATAAATAGCAACAACTAATCTATACAGTCCTAATGGGGAAAGCAATTTAATTCTATATAAAACATAGATAAGTTTAAATATTTTCAATGCCCTTTTCCCCTTTTTCTTAAAATACTCGGAGTTAATAACTCCCAGATTCCTCTGAAAATAGTTGATGCCAATTGTCCAAAAATCAACCACCACGGCATATATTTTTGCCTTTCTGTATACATCGATTTACCTATGATTTTGGCAACATGACTTGGGCACATGGCAGGCAATCTATGATAAGCAGGTGTTGGCAGGATCATGGGTGTTTTTACTAAAGGAAGATATATAGATGTGGTTGATATGCCCATGGCATTCAACTCAGGGGCCACAGACCGAAACCAGGTATCAAACGCTGACTTAGATGCCTGATAAGCAGCCCAATAGGGGATGGGTATTAACAAAACATTTACTGTAGATATGTTGATAACCTGTCCTTGATTCTTTTTAAGAAGAGGAATGACTGACAATAGCAATTGAACAGGCGCAAAATAATTGATAGCCATCGTTCTAGTAAAATCATGATATCGGTCTAATGAATTGTTAATGGATCTCCTGATTGATATACCCGCATTACTTACTACTATATCTAAACCATCAGGCATTTGATGAATGAATCTTAATAGCTCCTCCATCTCTTCCTTATTTCTTATGTCTGCCGGGAAAATACTTACTTTGGCAGCTTTCCTTTCTATTTCACTTTTAATTGCTAAAAGCTTTTCCTCTGTTCTAGCAACCAAAATTAAGTGAAGATTGATGTCTGCCAGTAAATAAGCTAATTTTTCTCCTATTCCAGAACTCGCACCAGTTATAAGAACCGTCTTGCCTTTTAGCTTGTATTTAAGTTTCTTTTCGTTCAAATAAGTAGGTGGAAATAATAGGTTTTCTAAAAGGCTATATTGATGCTGCATAATACCTCCGCTTATTTCTTGCTTCATTTTCATACTTTCTTTTATCTTTCCCAACTGTAAAATTCATCCTATTCAAGATAACTATTCTGCAAAATCAGCAAAAAACCTCTGTATTCTTCTAATTACATCCTAGAAAAAACAAGAGGTTTTCTTTGTAACATAACCAATTGACTTCATATTACGCCTTTTTAAGTTTAACGGCAGTCCCGTAAACAAGTATCTCCGCTGCCCCTTGCATAACATTTGATGTTGTAAAACGGACATTAACAACAGCATCGGCTCCCAGCTTTTCAGCTTCCGCAACCATTTTACTGGTAGAAATTTGCCGAGATTCATTGATCATTTGACTATATTCTTTAAGCTCTCCGCCAACTATCTGCCTAAAAACAGCCACTATATCTTTACCTACGTGCTTCGCTCTGATGGTACTACCTTTGACCAAATCCAAGGACTCGGTCACCTCGTAACCTGGTACATAGTCAATATTTGTTAAGATCATTTTTTTCCGCCTCCTTATCTTTAATTCTCTCCTTAATTAATAAGATTAACAATAATCCACCGCTTATCACAGCTAAAACGATGGCTACACCTAGAATAATCGGAATCAATGAAGGAGAAACAAAAGCCAGACCCATTACTCCAAAAAAGTATAAGGCAATACAAAACACCAGTATCCAACTAAGGATTTTAATCATTTAGATACCCCTCCTTCCAGATTATCTCCATTATACATCATTATATCACTTCATAGTTGATTCTCATCAGGTGTACCTCAACTTTATAAAAGTCACCCTGCTCTGCTAGTGAAGGTGATGCTCTAAACCTTATTCTACAGTATTAAACCTATTGTTAACTTGTTCTAATAATTTTTGTTATTTCTGGTAATTTCATATCAGTAGCAATTTCTCGTCCTGCTTTTTCTAACAATTGTAAATAATTGAAAACCACAAGACGTAACTCTTTTGGTGAATCAGTTAGATACTTCCCTCGTATAGCGTAAATCTCACCAATTAATTCCATGTGCACCTTTTGTGCTATCCTTTTTATCCAAAGTGAAGTTACCTCAAATTCTGATCTGTCAGGATGCCCACAACTTGATATCATCATTTACATTTTGCTAGCTTTACCTTTAGGACTACCATTAATTACTACAATTTTCATATTTCTTGCTTCCTTTCCCATCAGATTGATGATAATGAAAGGTACGACTTTTATTTATAGAATTTCAGACCTTTTTGTAGCAATTTTTCTTCCCAAATCATTTGTAATAAAGTCAAATCTTCACTATAATCAGTTTTCAATTCATCTTTGTCGTATTCAAGATTTTCAAGTATCTCAATTATAAAGCTTGTTTCACCATATTCTTTCCATTCTTTTTGAAGCTCCTCATTAGGATGATTGCCAAATCTTAAAGTGAATTTTGTCCTGTTTATACTACTTTTTAAATCTTGAGTCCTTTCAATATAGCACCTATTGTTTAAGTTAGATTGAATAATAAATATCCCCATATCTGGCTTGATATGCTTATATTGTTCTTTAAGTTCTTTCCTTCTGTCCATTGGATTAATACCCCATTTCCTTCAATACCCTTGACAAAGTTTGTAATCTTTCTCCAATTAATTCACCATCATCACTAAGTGCTTGACTGAATAATTTTATATCCTCATTAATTTTTTCATTATTAGTGCATACAGATACTGTCATGGCATCGCCCTGTAATCCGACCCTATCTATAACAGGATTTTCTATATCATATAATTTTTCATATCGATAAGCATCTTGAAAGTGTAATTTAGTTCTGCAAACTAGGATTGCAAGATCAAGCACTCGGTGAAGTGGTAATTCCTCAGATTGCCTTGACCATTTTTCTCCTGTATGTCTCCATACTTTTGCTGAAATGTCTACTTTTCCACGATCATTCCACTGTGCTAATCCTAATGAAATGCCTTTTGCATCTGTGTTATAAGCATACCTTCCATCAACATTTTCATAGTTTTCCGATACAATAACTGGTTTATGCTTTAAAGTAGTTGGTATTTTCATTATTTTCCCTCCAATTTATCTAAATCTACTAATTTAGTAATTTACTAGTCTACTAAATCTATTGTTTTTAATTATATTTAATATTCTTTGCTCTGTCAATATGTAATACTAAGTATTACTAATCGTCTTACTAATGAAATTTACTCTAATAAAATAATCTAATACCTTTTAAAATTAAAAAAAATGGTCAAGGTAAAATCTCACCTCAACCGGTAAATAATAGTCTATTCATTTTTGTATTAAACCCTTATCCTGCGGTAATATTGAAAAACGTCATAGAATATGCTTAAATATCTATCTCACACCTACATTTTATCTTCCATAAACTCAAATTCAATAGCACTAATTCTTCACCAGCCAATTAAGATTGGTTTTACCGTTAGGCTAAGTAGTCTGAGCACTAAAATAGAGACCAGCACTACCTGATACAAAACTACCATCGGCAAACAAAATATTATTCCTCATCTTAATTTGAACTTCATTCAATTCTTTAATTATGTCCGATCTGTCATTTTCGTCAAATGTAAACTTAATACCATATTCAAATAAATTGTCGTCTATTTCTTCTGTCCATACAGTACATCCATATACTTTTAATTCTTTTCCTAGTAATTGTGTTTTAAACTGTAAAATAAAATCTGTTTCAATAGGGAGTTTCATATTAGAATTGAAGCATAACCCTCCTGCCCCAATATTCTTGATCAATACTTTCGTATTACCCACTTTTATCTTTTTTCCCTTAATCTCTAAAACAGTCATATCGGCTTCTAACAGTTGATTAAACTCTATTCTAAAAAATTTACGCCTATTTTTATAGGGCTTTACTGGACTATCATCAACTAAAATGGGTTTACATTTTCTCTTAGCTAAGGTTTTTTCAAATTCCTTTAGAGGTACTGGTTTGCTATATAAAAATCCCTGTCCTGAATAACAGTTTAACCCTCGCAAGTAATATAATTGCTCCCAATTCTCTATTCCCTCCGCAACCATTTTTATTTTTAGTTCTCGAGCCATATTAATGATAGATCTTGTAATGACAGTACTAGTTTCCTCTAAAAGAATATTCTTTATAAAAGAACCGTCTATCTTTAAGATATCTATATTAAAAGAATTTAAATGTGCCAAGGAGGAAAACCCCGTTCCAAAGTCATCAAGAGCTACTTGTATGCCAAAAGATTGCAATCTTTGGATATCAGAGATTGCTTTATTAGTTTTTTCCATCAAGATACGCTCTGTAATTTCCATGATTAGAAAGTGGGGATCCAACTCAAATTCATCAATGGTATTTATGATATTGTCTACAAAATTATTTTCAAAAAACTGAACACTTGAAAAATTAATTGATACTTTTATGTTTAGTAGCCCATCATTCAACCATTGCTTATAGTTGCGGCATACTTCTCTTAACAGCCAGTTTCCTATATTAATAATAAAGCCCGTTTCTTCTGCTAAAAAAATAAACTCATTAGGTGACACAAGTCCCCAATTTGGGTGGTTCCATCTAATTAATGCTTCAACCGCTAATATTTCATTGGTTTTTAGTTTCACAATAGGTTGGTAATATAATCTAAGCTGATCCTTTTCTATAGCTTTGCGTAAATCATTGCGAAATTCAAATTGTTTGTAATTTTGGATATTTATATCTGGGGAATAAAATTTGTATCTATTCTTCCCCTCATTTTTGGCCCGAAGCATAGCAATGTTAGCATGCCTTATAAGCAAATCAGTATTTTGTTTATCCTCAATGTAGATACTTATTCCCATACTTATAGTCACATCTAATTCATACATGTCAACCTTAAAGGTTTGTGAAAATAACCTGGTAATGTCTTTAGCAATACCTTCATATTCTTCTATGGTACTTAAACCTTGCACAATAATTGCAAATTGGTCTCCTGAATAACGGCAAATAAATTTTGTATCACTTTGAAAGGCTTTTAATCTCTGAGCAATATTAATGATTAATTGATCTCCTAACTGGTATCCTAAAGCACCGTTTATATATCTAAATCCATCAATGTCCAATATCATCAAGGCAAATATGGCATGTTTTTCTTTAGCATGTTGATACTGGACCTTTAGTTGTTTGTTAAAATAAATACGATTGGGAAGTCCTGTTAATTCATCATAGGTTGCAATATGTGCCATTCTTTTTTCCATTTCTACCCTTCCCGTAATATCCCTAAAATTCATTACTATTCCTTGGATAGATGGTTCGTATAATAGGTTTTTCATGTTGACTTCCAAAAATATCTCCTTGCCTGCCTTAGTTTTAAAAATAATATCCTCTTGAACTTTTTTGTTGGAATCTTTTAAAACTAACTCCACCATTTTAGTTAACTTTTGTAATTCTTTTCCCTCATAAAATTCAAATACTTTTTTGCCTATTCGTTCTTCCGGTTTACAGCCTAGAATCTTCTCTGCTGATTGGCTTATGTATTGAATAGTTCCATTAGAAGCTATAATTTCAAAAACATCACTAGATTCTTGCACTAAAACTTGGAATCTTCTTTGTATGTTACTTATTCTTTCTTGTGAAGCCTCAAACTTCTTTTCTAATATCTTTTTTTCTGTAATATCTTGAATTGTTCCATGGATAAAAGATGGCTTCCTATCCTTATCGAATTTAAATTCCATCAATTCATATATATTCCGTACTGAGCCATCAGCTCTAATAATACGAAATTCCATATCAAAAATTTGTTCTCCAGGGGGATTTTTCAAAATATTTTGCATCATTCCTATGTCATCTGGATGAACAAACTTTAAAAATCCCTCATAAGATCCATCGTATTGTTCTGAGGTGATACCAAAAATTTTATATGTTTCTTCAGACCAATAGTTTTTATTACGGGCTATATCCATTTCCCAGCTCCCTATATGGGCCAACTGTTGTGCTTCTGCAAGATTTTTATAACTTTTTTTCAATTTCTCTTCCAAAAGCTTCTTTTCTGTAATATCCTGTACCGTTCCTAAAACCCCCACAACGCGCTGTTCTTTATTATATAAAGGTTCTCCCTTACCCATGACAAATTTCATTGTCCCATCATATTGTGGAATGCGATATTCAATTTTGCAGGTTTCCCCTGCTAAATAGTTCTCCATTGCATTTAACACTTTAATTTGATCCTCAGAATGAATTAATTCAACAGCATTATTAAAGTCTTTTTTAAAATCTATCGCATCCATACCATAGATCCGATACATTTCCTCCGATCCATAAAATTCATCTTTTATCACATCATATTTCCAACTTCCTACTCCAGCTACCCTTTGTGCATGACTTAAGTTTCCCCCTAATACTTTTAGGTTGTTTTCTATTAACTTGTGCTTAGTAATGTCTTGCATAATGCCAACCATCTTAACGGGATTACTATTTTCATCATATAATGCTCTCGTCTTTTCATGAACATACCTTTCTGCACCATTCGATGTAATAATCCGATACTCTATATCATATTCTTTACCCTCTATCGCCTCTTGAGTGGCTGTCTTCACCTCTTCTAGATCATCAGGATGCACGTATGAATAATAGTTCTCTAATTTGCCATCGAACTCCTGGGGACTGCTTCCCAATATATGATAGACTTCATCAGACAAAAAGATTTCATCCTTCTGTATATCATGTGTCCAGCTTCCAATCTGAACAAGCCGTTGGCTATAAATAACATTTTCCTTCAATTGATTAAAACTTCTTTCCAATTCCCCTTTCAATTGGATCAAATCATCATTTTTCCATAACTTTTTTATTATGTTTCGTGCTATAAAAGCCATGCTTGCCCTCCTTATAAACGTACTTGCCCTAAAAAAATTATTCATATTTATCCGATGACTATCACCGCTAAGACTCCCATCTTCTATAAGTGGGAGATAAGCGGTGCTATGTCCCTAGATATCGGTTTCTAACCTTCAGATGGAGTAAAAACTCCACCTGAAGTCAAGAATCCTGTTTATAAACTATTCATTTGTTAATATTATTTTAAAAAATGTGTAACTATGTCTGGATCAAACTTTAGCTCCTGTTTATTAGCAATCTGATTAAACTTCAGATCAAGTTTACTAAACCTTATGTAAAATATCCAGAAAATTTGCGGATTTAAAGCGTACAATACTGTTATCAACATTGTTTGTTATATTATACTATACTATTTTTGGTCATTTATCGTCAATCGCTCTTAAGAAACAACAAGAGAAAGCCGCCAGCATGTAAATGTAAATGATATTGTAAAATGCCCCTACCTACCTGACAGGGCTATTTTACATTTTAAGGGGGCCTTGCAGTAATATAAGAGTGAGATATCTTTTTTTCAATACTCATTTTAATTTATTACAGGAATGCTTCTATCTAATTTTGAAATAAAAATACACAGGCTAGCTACCTGTGTATTGAGTAAACTGAATATACATCCCCTACATTAAATATAGATTTATCCGATGACTATCACCGCTAGCCTTGGATGGGTTCAGCTAACAAAACTTAGTTTACGCCAAAGCTATTGTTTAGGATGAAATGCATAAATATTGATTTACATAAAATAGACCCCCAAATTTTTAAGGGAGTCGTAAAGTGTCCATAGCAATTTAAATGGAATTATTTCTTTTTGCTTAATTAGCAGCATGTGCCTTTTGAACTAGAAGATGTACAGCAGGATTTATTAAGCTTCACCTTGCCATCTTCCTTTACTGCCTCTATTATATATGAAGCAACAAAATCTTCAATATTTTTATCTGGTGCCCATGACTTTACAATTTCTCTGCTGTTATCTTTTGGTGTCATTTGGATATCTTTAAAACCAACATTCTGTAGCATTGTTTTGATATCTTCAACATATTCGGCTCCACCAATACAGCTTGCAATCAATGCCAAGTCCTGTTTAATGTTTTGAGGTAATTGTGCTGTTGCAACAACATCCGATATTGATAGCCTCCCACCTGGCTTAAGCACCCTGAAAGCTTCTTTAAATACCTTCTTTTTGTCTAGAGAAAGGTTGATTACGCAATTTGATATGATAACATCTACTGAAGAGTTTGCTACAGGCAAGTGTTCAATTTCTCCCAATCTAAATTCTATATTGGTATACGCACTTTGCTCAGCGTTTTTCCTCGCTAGTTTAATCATATCAGGTGTCATATCAACCCCTATCACTTGCCCTGTTTCACCCACCTGCTTTCTGGCAAGGAAACAATCAAAACCACCTCCGCTTCCAAGGTCAAGAACCACTTCTCCTTCTTTAAGACTTGCTATAGAGATGGGATTCCCACATCCTAATCCCATATTAGCTTCAGTCGGTACATTTGAAAGGTCCCCTTCTGTATAACCAATCTTAATAGATGTTGCATTGATATCCACAGGAGCACCACTACAAGTGCATCCTCCGCTACAGCAGCCTCCTTCAGAGCCTTTCTGTGCTATTTCAGCATAGTTTTTTCTTATAAAATCTCTAATATCTTCTTTACTGTTCGTCATATATCTATATATCCTCCTCTTAATTTTTTCAATATTTCATCTATAAAGGTTTAGACTAAAGGACAATCATCAGTAGGAAGGATATCCTAGTTTGAAATCCTCCAGCACTAAATAATTTTAAAGTTCAAATGTAGAAGAATCTATCCATTTCCAATCCTTCCTTAAATTCTTTATCGAATGTACAAGATCATATAAAGCAAAATCTTTCTTTTTTGCTTCGATCATTATGTCTATATCCTTATTGAACGGTTTACAGCACTCTATAAATTCCACAAAGTTATGTCCATCAATGAAATCTGTATGCTGTCGATCTTTAGGACTATCTTTAGGACTTGAAAAATGAAGCTTCGGCGGAAGTACTTCACCATTCCATGTATCAAAAATATCAGGCAATATTTCTACAACATTATCACCACCATTATTGCATTTGTGATGATGAACATCTAATACCATAGGAATGCCTAAGTTTTTGCATAACTGAAGAGTTTCTTTGGCAGTAAATGTTTTATCATCATTTTCTAGAATCAGTTTAGATGTAATTTCATCCGGATAGTTCTTGAAATTATCCTCAAATCTCTTAAGTGCTGCATCTTTACCTCCTGCAGCACTTCCCAAATGAAGTACCATCTTACCAATGGAATATCCCATATCTTTAAATAGATTAGCATGGAACCATAAATTCTTCTTAGTATTTTCTACTACCTTATGGTCTACGCTGTTTATTACATTGAATTGATCTGGATGGGTATCTACTCTCATATTGTTATCTCTTATAATATCGCCAAGGAGCTTAAAATCCACATTAAATATAGTTCTATAATCCCAGTTTACGCCTGGATGAGTTGCAAGCGGAATAAGAGAGGAGGTTATTCTATAAAAATGAACATTGTTTTTAATATTATATTCCAGTATCTTTTTTAAGGCTACAATATTAGAGTTTGAAACTTGCTTAAGTTTATTTATTTTTCCTTCGGTATTTAATTTTTGATAGTATGTATATGTCACATTACTAGATGAAGTAACTCTAGGAAGTCCTAAAGCAATTGCAACGTAACCGAGCCTAACTCTCATAAATATACCACCCTATTTTCTTGTATAAGTATTTCCTTTTATACTTTAACCTAATAGTCAAGATAAAATGTCGGACTTTTAGAAGGAAAAAATTCTTTCTAAATTGCATTGATTAAAAAATCTCTAAACTCTCAACAGAGAATTTAGAGATTCTTTTCTTAACTGTGTACACTTTCTCCAAGGTAAGCCTTTTTCACATCCTCATTTGTTAAAAGATCCTTACCGTTTCCTTGTATGGTAATCTTTCCAGTTTCCATAACATATGCCGTATCTGCAATTTTCAAGGCAATATTAGCATTTTGTTCAATTAGAAGAATAGTAACTCCTTCTTTATGAATTTTTTGTATAATATTAAAAATCTCTTTAACAATTAATGGTGCCAATCCTAGGGATGGTTCATCCATCATTAATAGCTTGGGTCTCGACATTAAGGCTCTACCTACCGCTAGCATCTGTTGTTCTCCCCCAGACAAGGTTCCAGCCTGTTGCCATGATCTCTCCTTTAATATTGGAAACAAGGAATGAATCCATTCTAAGTCTTGTTTAATATTTGCTTCATCTGTTCTATAGTAAGCACCTATTTTTAGGTTTTCCAGTACTGTTAAGTTACCAAAAACCCTTCTGCCCTCTGGCACTAAAGTAATACCCCTCTTCACCATATCCTTCGCCTCTACCTTAGATAGGTTTTCACCACGATAGATTATGTTACCGCTTTGAGGTTTTACTAAACCTACAATAGAACGAAGGGTAGTGCTTTTACCAGCACCATTGGCACCAATTAGGGCAACAATTTTCCCCTCCTCCACCTCAAGGCTTATGCCCTTTAAAGCTTGAATACCTCCATAAGCAACCCTTAAATCTTCTATTTTAAGCATCGTCAGCCACCCCCAAATAAGCTTGTATTACCTTTTCATTGTTTTGTATATCATAGGGATTGCCTTCAGCTATATTAATTCCATAGTCTAAAACATATATCCTATCAGAGATATCCATAACAACCTGCATATGATGTTCTATCAAAATGATTGTTAGATCAAAATCATCTCTTATTTGTCTTATAAAGCTTGTTAAATCACTAGTCTCTTTTGGATTCATCCCAGCTGCAGGTTCGTCTAATAATAATAGCTTTGGATTGGTAGCTAAGGCTCTAGCTACTTCCAGCTTTCTCTGGAGACCATAGGGCAAACTATCAGCTTTTTCATCAATAAAATTAATTAAGCCTACCTTTTCCAAAAGCATATGAGATTTTTCCAAAATCCTTTTTTCTTCCTTTTTGTATTTAGGCTGCCAAAACCTATCTAAAATGTCGGGATAGGTGTTACCTAAAATAGATTGTAGTAAATTTGCTTTTAAATGAAGATGATTTGCAATAACTACATTATCCAACACACTTAGTTCCTTAAAGAGTCGAATGTTTTGAAACGTCCTAGCCATGCCATATTTTGTAATGGTATGGGGTTTCAACCCAGTTATTTTTTTCCCATCAAAGTATATATCTCCCTGTGTAGGACAATATACTCCTGTTATCATATTAAAGGCAGTAGTTTTTCCAGCACCGTTAGGACCAATAACAGCAACTATTTCACCTTTCTCAATATTCAAGCTAAACTCATTTACAGCAACTAGTCCGCCGAACCGCATGGTTATTGCATCGGTTTTTAATATTGCCATTATTGTCCCACCTCCTTCTTTCTAAACTTCTTTTTAATAGTAAAGAAGTTAATGAGTTTATTCCAAGTAAATTCCCTAGTTCCCATTAATCCATTTTTAAAGAATATAACTACAATCATAAGTAGTCCTGCAAATACAACCATTCTAAGTCCTGGAATACCAGCTAGTTTGATAAATCCTAGATTGATGTTTTCATCTAATACCCTTAAATACTCCAACCCTGACGTTACAACAAAGGCAGAAATAACAGATCCGGTCATGCTACCCATGCCACCCATTACAACTATCAGCAATACATTAAAGGTTAATATAAACCTAAACATAATCGGATTAATAGCACCAATTAAGCTTCCTAATAACCCACCACCTACGGCAGCAAAAAAAGCAGCTATCATAAAGGCAATCATCTTATGTTTAAAGAGACTGATACCCATACTTTCAGCTGCAACTTCATCTTCCCGTATAGCTTTAAGTGCTTTACCGTAGCTGCTATCTATTAATGCCTTTATCAAAATAAAAGTAGCAAGTGCTAGTCCAAAGGTCCACCAAAGATTCGTATTATTCGGAATAGATTTTAATCCCAAGGGTCCATTGGTTATGCTTTGTGTATTTGTAAATATAATTCTTATAATTTCAGAAAAACCTAATGTCGCAATAGCTAAATAATCCCCTCGGAGTCTCAAAGTTGGAGCACCTATTAAAAAGGCTACAAAAGCAGATAATAATCCTCCTATTATTAAAGCTGAAAGAAATGGAAGTGTAATTGAGGCTAATGGTTCCACTATAGGCACAAGGAAAAAATTCTGTTCTTTTGTAGCTTCAGACATAGTAAGTAGCGCAGTTGTATATGCTCCTACCGCCATAAATCCAGCATGTCCTAAGGATAAAAGTCCAGTAAATCCATTTATTAAGTTTAGACTCAGCGCCAAAATTGCATATATAGCACATAAATTCAATATTCTTATCTTATAGGAATCAAGATGGTTCCCAGCTTGCCAAAGAAATACCGCTAACAAAGCAATAAATAGGACGGTTAAGATAGTATCCCTCTTTTTCATAGTCTACACCTTCTCCGATATTTTTTCGCCCATGATGCCAGTAGGTCTGAATAATAAAATTCCAATTAACAAAATAAATGCAAAGGCATCACGATAGCCAGTCAAATCGGGTATAAAAGCAATTAGCATAATTTCACCAATACCTAAAATTAACCCACCTATTATTGCACCTGTAATATTGCCTATCCCACCTACAACTGCAGCGATAAAGCATTTAAGCCCTGGCATTACTCCCATAAAAGGTGCAACTTGCGGAAATTTTGCTCCCCACATAATTCCTCCTATGGCAGCGAGTATAGAACCTATTCCAAATGTTATAGTTATGGTTCTATTGACATCTACACCCATAAGTCTAGCTGTCTCATAATCCCTTGATACCGCCCTCATAGCCATACCTGTTTTTGTGTTATTTACTAAATAAAGCAACATAAATAATAAAATAGTTGTTACAACTGGTATAATTACGGTTAGCCTTTGAAAGGTTACAGCACCCACATGCATAATATCTGTCAAAAGGCTTATATCTGGAAAAGCTTTTGGTCTACCACCAAATAAAACAACAGCGAGGTTTTGCAAAAAAAAGGATGCTCCAATAGCTGATACCATAATAGTAATTCTTGGAGATTCTCTAAGAGGTTTATATGCGGCTCTCTCCATCCCCATACCTAAAAGTGCCGTTATGGCGATGGCAACAATAGCAGATACATACCAAGGCATGCTAAAAACTGCAACTCCATAAAAAGCAAAGTACACTGACATCATGAATATTTCACCATGGGCAAAGTTAATTAACTTAAGTATGCCGTAAACCATGGTATAGCCGATGGCGATAAGTGCATACAAACTTCCTAATGAAATTCCATTTGTTAAATATTGCAGAAATAAATCAAAAGTCATAAGTCCACCACCTAGTTTTAATTTGCATAAAATGAGACTTAGTTTAGGGGGATTTTACTTCAACTGACTTTAATTACGTTTATCTGTTAAAAGTTTTACTTTATCAAAGACATATTGCTAAGACCCGCACTTTTGGTAAAGTGGGAGTCTTAGCAATATATTGAAGATCATTGTGCTTCCCCACCTAATTGAAGAGAAGCACAACATCATTTGTTATACTAAAATGGTTCAACGGTATCCATGTAAACAAAATTACCATCTTTAACTGTTTTGATAACAGCACTCTTTACAGCATCTCCATTTTCATCCAAGGTAATGATTCCTGCCGCACCTTCAAAACCAGATGTCTTAGCAATCTCATCCCTAATTTTTACAGGATCTACTTCGCCAGCTCTCTCAATAGCATCAAGGATTAATATATAAGCATCATATCCAAGTGCTGTAACAGCAGCAGGCTCTTTATCGTATCTGCTTCTATATTCTGCTAAGAATGTTTCTGATTCTGCAGTAATCGGTACTTCTGATGTAAAGAAGGTTGAGAATACAACTCCTTCAACATGCTCTTGACCGATATCAATAAATTCAGGTGTTTCCCAGGTATCTCCACCGATAAACGGAACATCAATCCCCTGTTCTTTGGCTTGACGAACAACTAATGCAGACTCAGTAAAGTTCCCTGGTGCAAAGATGACATCTGGATTTTGAGCATTTACATTCAATAATTGTGAAGTAAAATCTTGGTCACCTGTTTGATAATCAGCGATTGCCACTATTGAATCAGGATCTCCAGTTAACTCAATAAAAGCATCTTCAAAGAATTTTCCTAGTCCAACTGCATAGTCATTAGAAATCTCTCGAACAATAGCAGCTTTTCTAGCACCAAGATTGTTATATGCATAATTAGCCATAACTACTCCTTGGAAAGGATCGATAAAGCATACTCTGAAATAATAGTCGTTCCCTGCTGTTACTAAAGGATTTGTAGCAGATGCCGCTACTGCTGGTATTTGATTATCTCTAACAGAATCTCCTGCTGCCATAGAAAAACCACTACCCCAACTTCCTATAATTGCAGTAACCTGATCTCTTTCTATCAATCTGTTTGCAGCACTAGCAGCTTCTTGAACATCAGATCTGTTGTCAACAACAACAAGTTCAACCTTTTTACCTAATACCTCTGGGTATAACTCGTTTGCTAACTCAACACCTTCTACCTCAAGTTCACCACCGGCAGCGTTGGCACCAGTTAAAGGTTGGAATACTCCAATTTTAATTACATCCTCCTCTACTACTTCTGGTGCTTCTTCTCCCTCATTTTCTTCTGCTGGACTACCACATCCGCCAAGTCCTAATGATAAGACTAGAAGCATTACCATTAAAATCAATAAATACTTTTTCAAATAGAAAACCCCCTCATTTTTTTAGAACATTATGTACTTATTACTTCAGGATATAAATATATAACTATATATTTCCAATTATAATGCACATTCCATAATCTAACAATACTTTTTTCAAAATACTCATACTATTAATTTAAGCTGCTAGTTTAAAATAATTCAAGCTTTCTACCTACCTTAGCAAAAGCCTCTACTGCTCTATCTAGATCAGCTTTTGTATGAGTAGCAGTTACAATCGTACGTACTCGTGATTTGTCTTGTGGGACAGTAGGAAAGCCAATTCCTGTACAAAACACCCCCTCCTCTAATAAAGCATCACTTAATGACATAGCTAAGGCACCCTCACCAACAATAATTGGGATTATAGGAGTTTCACTTTTCCCAGTATTAAATCCAAACTGATCTAATGCATTCTTAAAATATCTAGTATTCTCCCATAGCTTATCAATCAATTCTGGTTCCTCCAAAAGTACATCGATAGCTGCAATATTAGCTGCCACTACTCCTGGTGGATGAGAAGTACTAAAAAGAAATGGACGCCCCTTATGTCTTAGGAAATCTATTAGCCTTCTACTTCCTGCAATATAACCACCTAATACCCCTACTGCCTTAGATAAAGTGCCTACCTGGATATCTACTCTTCCATTAAGTTTAAAATGGTCTACACTACCCCTGCCATTAGATCCTAAAACTCCACTTGAATGTGCATCATCTACCATTACAAAAGCATCATATTTTTCAGCTAAGTCTACAATTTCTGGTAGTTTAGCTATATCACCATCCATACTGAATACTCCATCTGTGATAATTAATTTCAACCTATAACTGTTTGATGCTTTGAGTTGTTCTTCCAAAGACTCCATGTCACTATGTTTGAATATTTTACGAGCAGCTTTACTTAGTCTAATACCATCTATGATACTAGCATGATTGAATTCGTCGCTTATAATAACATCTTCTTTTGAAAGTAGAGGCTCAATCACTCCCATATTACATGTAAAGCCAGATTGGAAAACTAAGGCTGCCTCTGTATGCTTAAATTTTGCAAGCTTTTCTTCTAGCTCCTGATGGATTTTTAATGTTCCAGCTATTGTTCTAACTGCACCCGAACCTACACCTAACTCCTTGGTTGCTTCTACTGCTTTTTCAACCATTTTTGGGTGAGTTGCCAGTCCTAGATAATTATTTGATGAGAGATTAATTACTTCTTTTCCGGCAATGATCACTCTAGGTCCCTGAGCACTCTCTATCACCTTAAGGTCTCTAAATAATTTTTGTTCCTGTAAGTCTGCAATTTTTTCTCCTAACACCTTGTTTAAGGTTTCATTCATTTTGTTTATACCTCCTATATAGCAATCATTCTTTTCTAATACTAACTCCACTCAAGAATAACTTTTCCTGACTGTCCAGAAGCCATTGTTTCAAATGCCTTTTGATAATCCGTATAATGAAAATGATGTGTAATGACTGGAGTAATATCTAAACCGGATTGAATCATAGATGTCATTTTGTACCAAGTTTCATACATTTCACGTCCGTAAATCCCTTTAATTGTCAAGCCATTAAATACCAAGGTGTTCCAGTCAATAATGGTGTCTGGTTGTTGAATCCCTAGGACTGCAATTTTACCCCCATGGCACATATTTTGGATAAGATTTTGAAAAGCTGAGGCGTTGCCCGACATTTCCATACCAACATCATAACCTTCTTTCATACCTAAATCTTTAAAGGCTTGTTCAATACTACTTTCCTTGATATTGATAGTTCTGGTGGCTCCCATTTTTCTAGCCAAATCCAAACGATATTCATTCACATCTGTAACCACGATGTATCGTGCACCAGCATGTTTGGCTACTGCTACTGCCATAATTCCAATGGGTCCAGCACCTGTTATTAAAACATCCTCACCTAGAACATCAAAGCTAAGGGCAGTATGTACTGCATTACCAAATGGATCAAAACAAGCCAGCACATCTAGAGGAATTTTTGGATCACAGCGCCATATGTTGGTTACTGGTATGGACAGGTATTCTGCAAATGCACCAGGGCGATTGACACCTATCCCACTAGTTTTATTACAGAGATGGCGTCTGCCAGCCAAACAATTACGACATTGTCCACAAACCACATGTCCTTCACCTGATACAATTTCACCGATTTCTACATCATGTACATTTTCCCCAAAGTCCACTACTTCACCCACAAATTCATGGCCTATGATCATTGGTACTGGTATAGTTTTTTGTGACCACTCATCCCATTGATAAATATGAACATCTGTCCCACAGATTGCTGTTTTCTTTATTTTTACCAATACATCATTTTTACCAACCTTAGGTATTTCTACTTCATCCAACCAAAGACCAGGCTTTGAATATTTTTTTACTAAGGCCTTCATTGTATAATCACTCCTAAAAATTAAAACTACTTTTTAGTCTATCTTATTCACATTTTCCATTATCTTGCATATCCTATATTCTTTGTAGTTTTTGATTCTCCTTCTTCTCCCCTTCGATTTATCACTATCTTCGACAAGATACTCTTTAATAACAAACATACCCCTTTAATACCTCTTGATTGTTTACCGTTAATTGCAACATCACAACAAATATAACTATTATAAAAAAACCGGTTAAGGTGAATCACCCCAACCGCCAAATTTTCCGTTTATTCATTCTTTTGAACATTTTTATACCTTTGTATATTATCATCATTCAAAAACTCATATGCATCATTGATTTCTTGAAACATCTTTGTTGCACCTGGAACTTTGTTCAGATCTGGATGATACTCTTTTGCCTTTCTTCTATATGCCAATTTAATTTGATTTTTATCTACATCATATGACACACCTAAAACATCAGAACTTCTTTCATACTTATTTTTAAACTCAGCACTCGGATTTAAATAACCATACTGGAAACTACCCTGGCCACCATAATCACCGTTGCTACCTTGCCATCTTTGGGAATTTTGTTGATGCCATTGTTGTTTAATTCGTTCTCCCCATTGTCTTTGCTGCTCATAATAACGTTGTTGTTCTCTTCTTTTCCTTTCCTCTTCTGCTTTTTTGTAAGCCACTTTGTATTCACTTAAAGATTTATATTGATAATTCATCCCATCCATAAGGTAATTGGCAAGATTAAATAGAAATCCGGTTGTAATAAATTTTAGATACTTCAAATAATATACAAATTTAACACCAATTGTTGACAATATTAATAAGAACAATATAGTATATAGCGTAACAGGATCCATTAATATCCTAAAACCCAAAGGACCAACAATCAAGAAAAACAATAAACAACCACCCATACTTATTAAAGCTACACAACCTTTAAATACACTTCTTACAAATAACACTACAGTTTCTATTAGCTGTATTAAAATTTCCATTATTATAGATAATGTCCTAGCTATTGCATATAAAATTTTCCCTGATAACTTCTTAATTAGTCTCATCTACAGCTAACCTCTCCCTATTGCATTAAGTTTTGCTAAACACTATTTTTCTTATTTCTTTGTAGTAAACTTTGTTTTACATTTGGGGCATGTAACCAAGATTTTTCCTTTGCCTTTTGGAACCCGCAGAATCGTCTTACACTTGGCACACTTAAAATATTTATGTGTCTTTGAGCCTTTAATACGATTTTGGGCTTTTTTTAACTTAGAGTAAATAGGACTTACAAGCATGGCAAACTTATAATTCTCCATTCTGCGCTTTTGCACGTCGTTTGAAAGGATTCTGTAGATAGCCACAAATAAAGGAATATAACTTATTGTCATTAATATTGGTATTTCAGCAAGTTGACCTATCAATGTTAAAACTATTGATAACACAAATAAAAAAATAGAGAGCTGATCCCCTCCATATCTCCCAACCATAAACTTCCTTAACCAATTCATCATAATCACTCCAATTAAATATAAAGTATAAAAAAACTCTTATGTTAAGACAAAACATACTTAACAAAACGAGAAATCATTTTTATAAATACCATTAGTATACAACAACTTAACAGAATAAAGTAGTGAGCCTAACAAATTTTTTCTTATAAGGGGGTCGTTTTCCTTTATTACTATAAACAGTACACAAAAAGCTTATTCTTTTCGCTTATTTGTTTTATGCGTAAAAGTACGACCCCATAAAAGAACAATTCCCCCAAACCATAAGTTAGAGAGAACATGAAAATACTATTCAATATTAACTTAAAATTCTTCAATGCCCTTATATCAACCTATTTCCTCTCTATCAATACGACTTAGTAAAATAAATACTTCAGAAGCTATAAATTAGTTTCCGCCAAAATGGTATCGCATACCCTAAGTGTACTCTTTGTAAATTGGCCGTAGACCGATTGAACAAATCTAAACGTATTGCTGCTTGAATTTTCAACAAAGTTATGTGAAATTCTGGGGGACTAATCTTTAGCTATTGACAACATAATGAATTTGCTCATGTAATTACTTTTTTCCTTCTGAGAAAGCGACCCTGATTGGGCCGCCTTCCTAGCTTTCATCTTTTATTTTACTCCTCAGGAGGAAGACAACATCTTCCCCATTATAGGATTTCTACATACCCTTCTGTTCCATGCACGCGAATTCGTTGCCCATCTTTTATCAGTTTGGTGGCATTTTCCACTCCGACAACTGCTGGCAAGCCATATTCACGGGCGATAACTGCTCCATGGGTCATCAGTCCGCCAACTTCAGTGACTAGACCTTTTATGGATACAAACAATGGTGTCCAGCTAGGGTCAGTAAAGGAGGTGACTAATATATCTCCATCTTCTAGATAAGCATCTTCCATGTTTAAGATGACACGTGCCCGTCCCTCTATAATTCCGGAAGAAACAGGCAAACCTATAATAGCTTCGGCTGGGAGATTTTCTCGTTGGTACTGACCTGTAATTATTTCACCATCAGAGGTGATCACCCGGGGGGGAGTTAATTTTTCATATAATTTGTACTCGTCTTTTCGAATCCTAAGGATCTGGCGATCCAGTTTATGGGTGCCTACGACTTCGCGAAGTTCTTCAAAGGTGAGGTAGTATATATCTTCTTTTTCATGAATAACGCCCACTTGTACGAGTTGTTCGGCTTCTTTCATTAAAGCCTGCTTATAAACAAAGTAGCGATTAATCATGCCGTATTTTGGATATTCACGATAACCGAGGTAATTCCGCATTAGGTCGATCATTCCTTTGGTTTCTTTGGCTTTTTCTTCACCCTCCGGCAATTGCTTCAATCGCTCTAATAACTCTTCTTCTTTTTGCAAAGCAACACGCTGCCCTTGCTCAAATTTCCGCTGGCCAGCCTTAGGCTCAAAGTTTTTGACATTACTAAGAATCAAGGGGACAAGTGTCGTTGGTTTTTCACTCCAACGAGTTTTCGTAATATCGATTTCTCCGGCACATCGCATTCCGTATTTGTTGAGATAAGCATAGATAGCGTCTTGGGTAACTTGTCCACCATCAAACTTAACCAGTTCATCTAAAAAGTTATCATCTTTAACATGTTGTAAATAATCAATTACTTCCGGATAAGGACGAATCACATCTGCGACACCCAGTAGCTCCATACCCATTTCCGAAGTAATATTGTCTGGTACAGATTGAGAAAGTGTGTCTGCTACGTTCTTTTCACCTAGCCACTCATCCATTTTTTCATTGATCCATGATGAAGCATCTATAGCGGCCATAATCACACCTAAACTTTGTGGGTCAAATAAAATCTTCTTTAACACCTGGATATCTTCTAGGATAAAATCAAATAAATCTGATCCTGATTTCGTTTGGATGTTCTGTTTTAACTCTTTTATCGACGTTTGACTATTCTTTATCAAATCTGCAACGATTGTCGGATCGTTTTCGATTTGTGCTTGAGACCCCGAAGACGAAATACCTTTATTGCTTTTACTGGGACTCTGTTCTTTCTTATCTTCTGGTAACGATTTTATAAAATCTCCTCGCTCTACTATGGCTATGAGTGCGTCTTTTATGAGCGGATTGTGTTGTCCCATGGTATTTAATAACGTTTTTCTGCTTTCAGGGAAAGCCAGCATATGTGTAACATCAACAAACAACCTTCCACCAGCTTTATACATGGGTCGAAAAGCTGTTAACTGGAATATCGACATTCCCAATGGTTTCATGGAGTCAGTCATCATTTGTTGATGACCGACAGATACATAGACGTGATTTTCTTGATCATTCGCTTCAGGGATGGGGTATAAAGTAGTGATTGGCCGACTCTGGACAACAAAAAAGGTAAGGGGACATACCTCATCTAACTGGCCGGCTTCTAGGTCGGAGGAATGTCCCCTGGCCAAACACCATTCGATATCTTGTGGGCAACCGAAATAAGCTTCGATCTTTCTTCCTAGGCGTGCCAGTTGTAAAATTTGTTGATCAGTAAGTGTTTGAGTCTTTTGCTGATCAGGATGGATCTGCTGAGTCTCTGTTCCGCCTTCTTTAAGTCCATAGATAGCCATTTTTTTGGTTCCTATCATCTTATCGACGATTTCCTCTTCCTGTACTTTATAACAATCGGCAGATACCAAGCCGGAGACTAGTGCTTCTCCAAGTCCAAAACTGGCATCGATTGATAGCAGCTTTCGGTTAGAAGTAATCGGATCAGCGGTAAACAAAATCCCTGAAGCCTGTGGGAAAACCATCTTTTGAACGATAACGGATAAGTAAACTTGGCTGTGGTCAAATCCGTTTTGCATTCGGTAAATTACCGCACGACCCGTAAATAGGGAAGCCCAACATTTGCTGATATGCTTTAGGATTGCCTCTTTTCCGATAATGTTTAAATACGTATCCTGCTGGCCGGCAAAGGAGGCCGTCGGTAAATCCTCTGCTGTTGCGCTGGATCGTACTGCATAGGCATCTTTTTCTCCAAGCCTGGATAGGTGACGGGTGATCTCTTCATTAATGTCCTGAGGGATGGCTATCCCTTCGATGACCCTACGAATCTCACCGCAAAGTTCACCGATTTTATTTCGGTCTTCCACCTTTAGAAGGGATAACTGATCAAGTAATTCGTTAATCGACAACGTTTCCCCAATAATTCTTTTAAAGGCTTCAGTAGAAATACAAAAGCCATCTGGTACGCGTATTCCTTCAATCTTGGAAAGTTCCCCCAGGTTGGCGCCTTTACCCCCAACAACCATGAGTTTTGTTTTGTCAATATCCTGAAAACCAAGCACAAAGGAACTCATTAGTTTCCCTCCTCCTCTAAGGCTTTTTTACTGCATTTAGTTTTGTTTCTGGAATCATATTATTTCCTTTGGATTCCATAATAATGCCCCTCCAACAAATCGCATAACGTGCTATTGCATTTTAGCAGTAGCAACTGGGAACAAATAGTCTATTTTTACAATTTTTTATATTTTATAATTAAAGTGGAGATAATTCAATTTTTAAAGAAGTAAACCTTAAACGATAACCCAATGCCAATGTACATCCTTTTATAAGCAAATGAAACTGTCTTTATGATAATCCCCTGAAACCCTTGATTTCTCAAGCTATTTTCTCTCCAGCAGTACGACCGTCTCAACGTGGCTCGAGTTGATGGCATTGATGTCAGAGGGTGATTTTTATACCCGGCGTATGAGGAAACATATCAACCGGTTTTTTGCTGTTTTTAGAGAAACCGTCGTATGAGGGAACATGTCAATCAATTTAAGTGTAGCCTATCCAACACTTAACTATCCTGTATCTAGCTAATCAGGCATAGTCTCAATTAATGTAATATTGCAATATCGGTAAGTCAAACAAAGCCCTAATTTTGCTCACCTACTTTTCTGGTTCAAATGAACAATGTACATGCTTTATCTTCCATTTCCATCCATTTTTCTCTAAATACATTGTTGTTCTTACTGCTGGTTTTGGAAAACTCTTATACCTAGCGTAAAAACACATACAAGCAGCACTTTCTGTCTTAAAATAATGAACATTTTCCATTGTCAGCTCTTCAACTGCTCCTGATTCTGTTTCTTTTCCTTTTTGAAAAAAATCATTTAATAATTTTAAATGCTCATCTACCGAATATGTATCATTATTTTTATGATTATCAAAATATACTAATTCACTACTATCGTCAGGATAAAATAATTTCAATTTTTCTATATTTCTTTCTAGAAAGCACTTATCATATTCTTTTATAAAATTATTCAGTTCAACATCCTCAATTTTATTCAACATTTTTATACCTCCAATACCATTAAAGTTTCCGGAAAAGTGTCTTTTTTAACATATAAACATCTGCTTTATGTTCTTGTATATTACACTAAACCAGACCTACTGACAGAGATTTTACTGAATCCAAGCTACCATGAAGATGGCGGAGCACAATAATACCGCCGTCTTTTATTACACAGTAGATATTATTTAAGCTTGTTATATCTTCTGATCCTTTTCAAAATGTAGAAAAAAGCTTTTGCAACAAGTGGTCCTCAGCTGTCTTGACATCAGGATCTCTTTCTTTAATAATATCTTCAATCTGCCAATCCACCAAAATATAGGGTTTAAAGCCTACGCCCTCTATTCTAGGGCCATCTATCCTGTGAAGATCTCCGGTGGAAAACCGTGCTTGACCACCTAGGTTACAGGGTTACCACTAGAGCCAGCGGTAGGGCGTCCTATAATTGTAGCTCGCCCAGAATCTTTCATGGCAGCAATGAAGTTTTCTGCCGTACTCATGTTACTTGTGTCTACTAAAACAGCTATGGCTCCTTCATAAGTATCTCCCCGGGGCCTTACTCCAAATTCATACTCCTTTGCCCATCCTCTTAATGGCAACCGATTTTTATAATACTCTACACCATAAATAAAAGGTTCCGCAAAAAAACGCCCGGCTATTGGGTGAGCTATAAAAGTACTACCACCACCGTTACCCCTGAGATCTATTATAATTCCGGGAGCATCCAAAAGGTTACCTAATGCATCATCAAGCTCCTTGATCATCTTACTTCTATCCCCTTGAAATGTAGGGATTTCAATTAAGCCAATACCTGAAGAAAGCCTTTCTCCTTTAATATTATGAGTGTATTGAGATACTGCATCCCTTTTTGCTGTTTCGGGATTAATAATATGAATAAGCTCTTCATTTAGAACAATTTCATATATTTCTCCATCTAATGCCTTTAAGGTAACTACTTTCTCTTCCTCTAAAGTGACAGTTAAAAGATGAGTAAATGCTCTATACCGTTGTTGTCTAGCTGTTGACCCTGATCGCAGCCAAGGAGGCATCTCTTTTATATATAATTCAATATCCATACCATCTATCCGCTTAATAACTGCACCTTTTTCCAACCCGGGGATGTTGGGTTTGATAATCGAAAGCATTACCGGTGAACCATTTCATGCTGCATTAACAAAATACATTTTTGAATCTCTTGATATGAGGCACTCATATATGTATCACTATTCCGAGCCAACGGAAAAACCCCAGTTTCCTACTGCTGATTTTTTTATTAAAGAAACCAGATTAAATGATATTAAAGGGTATGCCGGCCTTGACTATTCCGGTGGTGGAGTAGTGGCTACTACCCAAGACTTGTTAAAATTCATGAAAGCTTTGGTGACATATCAAATAGTGACAAAAGATACCATGCCGATAATTGTTGAAGTAAACAATTTTCCCACACTAGCCATATAATTTGGCTGCTGTGGGTGGGCAGGCATATTACCCGTAGATGCATTATGTCAAAATCTGCTTAACTGAGATTCTCAACCACATTTTTTGCCCTTAGGTGAAACCGTTCCAAAGCGGGTGGTCACAACTGCTCCCAGAGCAACAATAAGAAGAACCAAGGCAAGGAGCCAACCTAGTACTGGAACGATGGTCAATACTCCCACAAGTAGCACTCCCACTGCTGTAGCGACGATAGAGTTGCTACCTCTCAGCATCTTTTCACCTATAATCCAAGCGATGGCAGTATAACCCATGATGCTAGCAGCCCCAAAGAGCAGCATTACCGCAGGAATACCTATAATTGTAATTGCGAGAAGTAGCATTGCGGGACCCATCAGAATAGCAGCTAAAAGCCCCCTTCCTAACACCAGGCCAAGATCCGTCGTTATAGCCTGCCCCACTAATTTGACGTTACGTGGGAAAAAAGTAATATTTAGGACGGCCAGGGCTAAAAAAATCACCATAAAGAAAAAATTTGCTGCCAGGAACCAGTACCAGTTAATAAATGGTATGAAGGGGCGTCCCAGGTAAAAAAACAGCTCATTACCTGAAATAGACGTAATCTCATGAATAGCACCATCGACAGATTGGGTAATGTTAGAGAAAAAATCTTCGATAATTGCCTCTGAGGAATTCTCTAGGTCATTCGTCTGTGTGTTATCTCCCTGCGTAACTTGATTTTGCGCAGCGACGTTTACCGCCCCAACCAGGACTAACACCACGCACAACACTAACGTTAATAGTAAGTTTCTCATCAATAATCACTCCTTGGTTTCTATATCATTTTAAGATAAGTATATTTAAGCACAAATAAAAGGCTGTTTTACTTTCTTACAAAGTCGCATAATTGTGTCTTTTCCAGTAATCAACGCTATGGGAAGCCCTCCTGGTGGCTGCAACCACTGCCCACTTAAGACTATGTTACTTAGACCCTTTATGTAGCCGGTGTGAGCCAATGACTTCCCGGGAATGGTAGGCCAAAAGCCCATGAAGGCACCGCGGTAAGCGTTGCAATACCGTTCGTAGGTTTGCGGGGTGGCCACATCAAGTAATTTGAGCTTCCCAGTCATATGTGGAAAACGAGTTTCCATTGCCTGGATTACTACTTCACCTATCCGGGTTTTTTCCCAGGTGTAAGCTTCCCTGTCTTTTGCCAAGACTTCCCACGCATCTAATTCCGCCTGGAACTGATTAATGGCAAAGGTTATCACGGTATGTCCCTTTGGAGCAAAGCCTGGCTCGTAAGCGTAATGAGTCATCTGTAGATGCTCTACTGGCTTCTGGTTTTGGTTGATATCCAGTGAATCTACAGGAAATTTAAGGGTCCGGGGAATATCGTCCATTGTACCCTCGTACCCAATTCCAACATAGATATTTGAGGCCAAAGGATGAACCTCGGGATTGTTGTACCGTTTCTGAAACTCTGGATCAGGATATTGTCCCTTTAGCAACCGCTCATATAACACCTGGGCATCGCAGGCCACAATAACGTAATCGGCATCGAAGGATTTGCCGTTCTTACATTTCATACGCCGTACTGTATCCCCTTCAATATCTAAATCCACCACTTCATTGGAGGCTTCGACAGTTCCACCCAGGGAGAGATATCTTTCCACCATGCGCATGGCTAAGGCCTTAGAACCCCCAATAGGAATGGAAGACTGCCCCCCGGTAAAGGTCCCGAGAGGAAAAATAACTGAGGAAGCACTGTATTCTCCTTCCGGCATAAAGGAAGATATGGCTTCTCTCAGCGCCGGGTGCTTGAACTTCTTGGAGAGTTCCTGGACACTGATCTTATCATATTTTTGCATGATTGGGCCAACATCCTTCATTGAAAGGATATACTTTATCTTTTCAATTATATTCATCATATCCATTGGCTTTTCAACTGGAAGGGAAAAGGATTGCAACTGCTTGATGTCCTTGCAAAACTCCTCTATGGTGTCTTTGTCTTCCGGTGATATCTCCAGCCAGCTCGACTTGATTCTATCAATATCACGATGGAAGTGTACAGTAACGCCGTCGTGTTCAACAGCCATAAAGCTCTCGGGGTCATAAATATCCACTCCATCCAAAGCACCTACAGTTTCCCAAAGCTTTTTGATAGGAGTTCCTTCCTTTGTGCCTACTAGCCAATGTATACAGCCATCGATATGATAACCCTGACGATCCCAGCCGGTACACTCTCCACCTAAAGTATGGTGTTTCTCCAGAATAACGCTGTCAAAACCATTTTTTTGGGCAAAAATACCTGCGCTTAATCCAGCGACTCCTCCACCAATAATAACTATCTTTTTCATTACAAATTCTCCTTTCGTTTTATTTGATGCGCTAGCAATACGTCATCTCCTACTTCCATAAGCAACTCGTCAAGCTCTTGATTATCGAGCCATGAGGGCACATGACCGTTGGCCACCATGACCGACAGTCCCATTTGAAAAACTCGCAATTTCAGAAGCAGTCGTTTACGTTCCTCAAGAGTCCAACCCCGCATAGCCTCATCTTCAGACAGGGCCTCAACCATGGCATTTTCTATGGTTTCATACGAAGCCATATATGGATTAGGCTGTATTGAAAATTCCCGAAACAAGATCGGATACTCCCGGGCAAATGCCAGGCTGGCTTTCCCCATGTTTTCAAACATACTTTGCCCTTTTTGTTTTGCAAGTAATTCTTCCGATATGGCAAAAACCTGATGAACCACAGCCTCTACTAAATCATCAACAGTAGCAAAATTGACATAGATAGGAGCAACCGAACTATTAAGCCGTTTCGCCACACTGCGGGCAGTGATTCCGGAAAAACCTTCTTCTTTTGCGATCTCTAAAGCTGCATCTACAATAGCGTTTTTATCAAATTTTGTTTTTGGCGGCATGTTAATCTCCCCTTAAACTATATTATATAACTTTAGTTATATAATATAGTGTAAGGTATTATTTGTCAAGTATTAATTGGAATTCTCTTTGATATTTCGCAAGGTTTGGAAGGGTAAGGATTTAGATCAAACTTAGAGTATTCTATCCAACCTGTCTCCTAACCTATGTAAAAATGGGTATTATCTAGTCTGTCAACTCTACCCTGCCAAATTATAATTGTAATTTCACCATAAAAAAAGCCTCGATATGTTCCCATGAACGTCTATCGAGGGCTAAAGTCGAGTGGACAGAATTAATTTTATATTTTCGAACTCTTAAAACGTAGTGTTTTCAATCCTTCGCATACTTTACTTTCTTGTCAGTAAACAGACCGTCTCAACATGTAATTTTTAGGCTATTTTTCACATTGTACTTTTTTCAGTAAAAACCCTGTACTTAAGCGGTTTTAATAGTATTTCTGTCATGTCGAGTTAATCAATCCCGATTAGGCTATTTTACTTTTTGGAACTATATTTCTTGCTTTTCCTTTGGTTTTCATTATCGACTTGCGTCACATTACTCCGGTGAACCTTTTCAATCTGCACTGCTTGGAACGTTTCTTTTGATATAATTGCCGGATTATTATTCTCAGATATATACTGAACTTCATGTTTATCGGAATCCAAAAGCCGAACTGTACCAGTATATTTCTCGTTACTCAGCATCACATCAATGGTACGCTTACACCATTTGTCTTTTCCGGTAGGGGATTTGATCCCTCGCTGTTCTAACTCTTTAAGAATTCCAAGAACGCTCTTGCCGTGAAGATAAAGATTAAAAATCATTTTTACATTTTTAGCCTCGATATCATCTGTGATAAGGCTTCCATCAGAATCATGTGTATAGCCATAACACTTTCTATCGTAAAGTTTAGAACTGCCATTGGCAGCTCGTTGTTTTATTCCCCATTTTATATTTTCACTTCTTGATTCGTTTTCTGATTGAGCAATTGCTTCTATAATAGAAATCATCAAGTCACTATCTGTATTCGCAGTATCCAAATCTTCTTGTTCAAATATTACACGAACACCGAGAACCTTTAACTGATTTAAAGCCTCCAACATCTCAACGGTATCTCGCCCAAAGCGACTGATATTTTTCGTAAGAATAATTTCTATTTTATGTGCCTTACAGTCTTCAAGCATACGGGCAAATTCTTTTCTTGCCGTGCCAGATTTACCAGACGCTGTATCCATGTAAACATCAACCAGTAGCCATTGTGGAGTGGAGGCTACCAATCGTGTAAATGCAGATACTTGTACAGCAAGACTTTTTAATTGCTCCGCATCGTTTGTACTTACCCTAGCATAAATAGCAACTCTTTTCTCCCTTTTAGGCATAGCAGGTATGAAATGTATTTTAGAGTTTCCAGACATATTCCACCTTCTTTATAATATGATTCTAACCCAAGGCAAATTGGAAGTTGTAGAGAGATTATTTATATTTCCTACGCAGTAGCGATGCTAAAATCAACTCAGAATAGCCACCTTTCTATTTTGCTATGAAAATATCCATGTTTTAGTTTTTGTATAAGATAGCTATATCATGTATTCTGCGCTTTATTTCTGTGCGGATATATAACGGCTCTAAACACTCGCATTTATCTCCAAAACTTAAAAGAATATTGTAGTAGTAATCGTTCTCTATGAAAGGAAAACTAACAATGTAATGCTCATTGCCATCTGGAGAAAAGTCCTCACAAGAGCAAAAATCAAGTACCCTGTCCATCACGGATTTATGAATACGAATTTTGATTTTTGTTTGCATTGTTTCCAGAATTTCCGTAAAGTCTAAAATCGGCTTTTGATAATCTCGTGGTGTAAAAGTTTCCTCTTGCATTTGTAGGTTTGATATGCGGGATAGTTTGAACAAGCGATAATCACTTCTTTTATGGCAATACCCTTGCAAATACCAATGACTATTTTTCAATACAAGCTGATACGGTTCGGCTATTCGTGTGGTTTTATTTCCGTAGCGGTCTGCATATTCAAACGAAAGCAGCCTGCTTTCCTGCAAAGCTGTTTTGACAATTTCTAAGTACAGCTGTATGTTTCTGTTGCCCATCCACGGACTTAAATCAATATATATTTGATTTACTTTTATTTCAATGTCTTTCGCTCTGTCGGCAGGGATAAAGCTCTTGATTTTCGCAAGAGCATTTGCCAGTTCATCACCTCGTATCATGTTTGAAAGACCGGAAAGCCCCATCAATATAGCGGAAAGGTCGGCAGTTGAAAAAAACTTATTATCAATTTTGTATTTCGGCATAATTTCAAAGCCGCCACCCACTCCCGATATTGAGCGAACAGGAATACCCGCCATGTTGATAGTGTCTATGTCACGGTAGATTGTGCGAGGTGAAACTTCAAACATATCTGCTAATTCCTGTGCACCTATACGCTCTTTATCAAGGAGTATCATAATAATGCTAATAAGCCTGTCAACTTTCATCTGATAGCTCCATTCAAAATTTTGTTATTGTTATATATTGTTGCCACACTGATGTCAACAATTACATGATACAATAAAAAAGCAAACAAATCAATCTACTTATCAGGAGGAGACACTATGCAGAAAAAAGCATTAGTAATAATTGATATTCAAAATGACATAACAAAGAATTACAAGGATATTATTGGAAATATCAATAGAGCCATTGATTGGGCAGTCAATAATAATATTCATGTTATTTATATAAGACATGAAAATTTATCAGCCGGCACGAGAACTTTTAAACCCAATACGTATGGGGCTGAATTAGCTTCAGATTTGAAAATAGTATCAAAAAATGTTTTTACAAAATACAAAGGAAACGCATTAGCCAGTGAAGAATTTGCAGACTTTATTAGTAAAAATGAAATATGTGATTTCTACATAGCAGGAGCAGATGCTGTTGCGTGTGTTAAATCAACCTGTTACAACTTATGCAAAGCAAATTATGGCGTTAATGTACTATCAAATTGCATTACCAGTTATGATAAAAGGAAAATTGAAGAAATGCTACGCTATTACGAAAGCAATGGCAGTAAAGTCATTAGTTTAAACGACTTATTACCTAATCACATCTTTGAAGCATAAAAACAATAATTGGAAAAACAATGAAAATGGAGGAAATTTATGTTTACAATCTATGTTTATGTTCTTGATACTTTAGCCGACTGGGAACTGGGATATGTTACTTCGGAGTTGAATTCTGGTCGATTTTTCAAAAAGGAGGCACAGCGTATATCAATTAAAACGGTTAGTTATTCTAAAGAACCAATCAATACAATGGGTGGGATGACAATAATTCCTGATTGCTTGATTGATGATATTGTTGTGGATCAAACAAGCACGTTGCTATTACCGGGCGCAGATACATGGAACGACCCAAAGCACAGCGCTATTATTGAAAAAGCAAGCGAATTTCTCTCTTTAGGCGCTATGGTGTGTGCAATCTGTGGAGCTACCGCTGCGCTTGCCAACTTTGGGCTACTTAATAACCGTCCGCATACCAGTAATGGACCGGGATTTCTTGAAATGGTTTCTTCTGATTATAAAGGGCAAAGTTTTTATATAGACAAGCCATCTGTAGCGGATAACAACCTTATTACTGCAAGTTCCACCGGAGCTTTGTTATGGGCCAAACAAATTATTGAGCATTTAGGTGTTTTTCAATCAAACACACTGGAATCTTGGTATGAATATTTTAGTACCGGTGAGCCTAAACATTTCTTTGCCCTCATGCAAACTTTGCCGTCTAGCAATCAAAACTGATCCACCTTTGTCTTAATTTAGACCCGATGTAGTTTATTGAAGTAATTAATAAAAGGCATGTGTCTTGTTATTCATATACAGGATATGAGCATAATCAGAAGTATGACAAATTCAAACTTATTGTTCATTCTACAACTTGATAATACCGTCCTTTAGAGTTAATATGTGATACTACCAAAGGAGGTATTATCATGAATAACATCAGACCTATATTGTATATATAAATTTATTATCAAGGCAGTTCGCAAATCAAAAATGAACTTCGCAAAAAATTATCAGCATATTCTAAGCGACTAGCTGAAAACTCCTGCACCCCTCTTGTGTATATAAGAATTGATACCTTAGACACGCAAATAAAAGAAAATGATGACATCTATAACATTCACTGGTCGTCAGGCTATAATTGTTGCTCGGCTAATTATCATTAACCTACATTTTAAAAATGTTAATTAGCCTATTTTTACAACATTTCTATCTACACAACCTACCTAAAAGCAATCCTGTCTACACAACCTTATGCTTTTTGATAAGTGGATTTATTCCCGTAAACAAGCGATTTGACGCAATTCTGCAAGTACTCTCAAACGTCAAATGCCCTTGTTTTCTACACTTTCGAGCCTTTTACTTTTCAACCTTTGACATCAATGCTACCGTCTCCACATGTGCCGTATGTGGGAACATGTCTACAGGTTGTACTTCTTTTGCTGTATATGATTGGGAAAGTATCGTTAAGTCTCGTGCTAATGTTGCTGGATTGCATGAGACATAGATAACTTTTTTTGGATTAACTGTTAATATTGAATTTAGGAGGTCAGGATGGCAGCCTTTCCTAGGGGGATCAACCACTACTACATCTGGTTGTAGACCCTTTTCGAATAGTTTCTTTGCTTTTACTTCTGCTTTTCCTAATAAAAATTCTACATTAGTTGTTTTGTTTAGGTCGGCATTTCTTCTAGCATCCCCTAATGCCTCTTCTAAAGTCTCGATTCCATAGACCCTTTCTGCCATGTCACTTAGTTGTATAGCGATGGTACCCGTTCCACAATATAAATCGAAAATAGTTTTAGCATCTTCAGTTCCTACAAATTCAACAACAGTCCCATATAACTTTTCTGCCTGAAGTGAATTCACTTGAAAAAAGGAATTGGCTGAGATTATAAAACGTTTGCTATTAAGCTCTTCTATAAAATAATCTCTTCCGTATAAAACTTTACTTTGTGCTTTCCAAGGCAACTTAGAGTCTGCCACTATAAATTCAATGATTGAAATAAGTTTATCTGAATGATTTTTAATTTCTCCTACCATTTTTTCTAGCTTAAATCTATCATGGGTTTTTCCCGAAAATATAAGCCCCAGTAATATTTCTTTATTGAAAGTTGACTGCCTTATCAAAATTCTTTTTAATTGCTTTAAGTTATATACATTTATAAGTTTCTCTACTTTATCCGCTAATCTTCTAACATCTAAAGATACAAGTAAACAGCCCTTACCTGGAACAAAATCATTACTATTCTCCTCATAAAATCCTAACTTAAGCCCCTTCTCTTTGTCTTCCTTTCGGCCCACCTGAAAAATAATCTTATTTCTATATCCCCAGGGGTCGTCCATACCTAAACACTCATTAACTGTAACCTTACTAAAACCACCTATCCTTTGTAATGCATTAATAACTATATTTTGTTTTTCCTTAAGCTGTTCTCGGTAATTTAAATGTAACAATTGACATCCGCCACATTTTTTGTGATTAAGGCATTTTCCATCAATACGAAATGGAGAAACCTCCAGAATTTCTTCTAGAATCGCTTCAGCGTAATTTTTCTTAACTTTATGTAATCTGGCTCTTACAATTTCTCCCGGTAAAGCATCTTTTACAAAAACAGCTAATCCATCATGCCTGCCTACTCCTTTACCTTCATGGGTCAAGCCGGTTATATTTAACTTTATGCTAGAATTATCCATAACATCACATCCTGTTGGTTGAAGTTGTACCTATGTATTAGTAAAAAAATAAGGGGAAAGTTAATAATGTAATAATTAAATTGTTGTTTATAAGACAAACGAAACGTCCCCCTGTCACCCTTCTGGAGGTATAGCATGGTAGTTAATAGTATTTCGTTTTTTCTGGAAAAGTTGCAACGATATCTAGCTCAAGTAGAAGTGTCACCTGATAGTGAAGATAATATGAAGACGGCTTATTTAGATTTGGCTGAGTGCTACAAGCTTTTAGAAGATGATTTGAGTAGATCAGAGAAGCTACCCTTTGAACCATTATCAGAAGCTTTTGCTCTTATAGTTAATGGGCTAAATAGAAATAGTCTAGATAATACAAAAATCGGTATTAATGAACTCCTTAAATTTTATTTACGCAAAATCCAAAAAGCTAATCAAGAGAAATGTACCCATCTCTTTTTAATTAGGATTAACTGTGTCTTTGTTTACAGTCTTCTACCATCTTTTCCTTTTACAGATATGCTCTGGCAATATATATGTAAGTGTATCCAGCCTGTTGGATTTTATCTATTAGAAAAACAGTTAACCGAAGCATGTCTCATATTTTCTGATTATATAGCAATAATGGGAAAAATAGCTGCCCGCGAGGGTTTGCCGACTGATAAGCTCCAGCATTATCTTAGAATGACTGAAACAAAAGCCCTGGAGATTGGTCTTGATCAACTAGCCGGCCATGTAAAAAACCATAGACACAATCTTGAATTATAGGAGAGATTTAATTGTTTGACACAAATTTTTACATATTAATCCTTTTAACCATTAGTGGTACTTTACTTGGTTTATTAGGATCTACAAGTATTTTTGTATCATTGATTGTGCAAAGGAGAGTAGAAAGGCTCCAGGAAATTTTTGAAGACCTTATTAACCTTTCCTTTAACGAAGAAAAAAACTTAACATCTGAAATATTTCAGTTAATAAACCGTTATCAAATGCATTATATATTGCCCCATGGTCCCAGCAATACCATAACCTGGTACATTGATTTCTCAATTGTAATTACCCTTAGCATGTGGATTATATCCATAATATTTGCTATTAATGGCTCCATTACATCTATTACTTTGTTACTACTTTTACCTTTAACTTTTTGTTTTTTTATTTTATTGTTTTTTCGCAAGCTATTGATTAATGCAATAAATCCATTAGATAATCAATTGTTTAATTCTATTCTTCCATCCCCAGTAAAACTTAGAAGTATCTCTTATCTTAGTAATTATGTAAATATATCCGTAAAAGCATTGCTTAAGCAATCAAGACTAAATATTAGTATTGAAAGGAAGACCTCTGAAAGAGATCATCCTAGTATAAAAGGGAAAGTGGTTTTGAAGCAGGAACTCTCTTTTGACGATTTTTATTACTACATTAGTATTTACGACGATAGAAAAACAAATTTTGTTGGCTATGGATACCATGACCTTACTTTTGCTCCAGATAATATTACAAAAAAACCTATTCCCATCTTGAGGAATATTAATATAACACTAGGTTATCTTCTTTGGGACGATCTTAATAACCATTTAATTGTGTCTCTTCTCATTTTTCCTTTAGGAGAAAAAAATCCTATCCAGTTTAACTATGACATGCAGAGAGATGGCAGTTTTTTTGTGCCAAATAAAGATACTAGATGTTTTATAAACCAAAATATTGTTTATAAAATCGAAAAGAAACAGATAAGGCTATTAAACCACGAAAGTAATCTTCCTTATCTTGCAAAGGTGTTTACTTTCTTTAGTAGGAAAAATGAACGTTGTTTTGTACAAGAACCATATAAGGGCTTTAAAAGGCAAAAAATACAAGTATGTAGTGAACAAGCTAAGGTCCTGTAGTTTTAGGTAGTTGAAACATATAAAAGTATAATCATAACTCCATTCCAAAGTCCATGGGCTAACATACAGGAAAACAAGGACCTAGATTTTTCATAAATATAAGCTAACCCTACTCCGCCTAGCAATAATGGAAAGAATCTTAGTACATCAAAGTGCAACAAAGCAAAAAACATTCCTGAGACAATCATTCCAGCTTTTAAACCCCATTTTTCCTTAAATACAGGATATACCATACCCCTAAAAAAGATTTCTTCTCCTATGGGAGCTAGAACTGAACCTATAAAGAGTAAAACAATTAAATCTTTAAAATCTTTTGCCTCAAGCACAAGGCTAGCAAATGGTTGTAATGTAGGGCTAACGGGGAATACTAATTCCATTATTACTCCCGCAAAAACGACCAAGCCAAAAAGTAGGAAACCACCCAATACACCATAAAATATTATCCTGGCAGGCTCCTCAGCTCTTATACCAAGTTCCTTCCAGGTAACTCCTCTGATAATATTAAAATAAATTAAAGCTAGAATAACAGCAGTTGTTTGAAATACAGTACTTATAAGGTATTTTTGGGTAATGACCAAAGTTTCTATAAGACCAGCGGTTAACCAAGTGAAAATATTCGTTAAAATAAAAATAAAACACAATACCAGTAATATATCTAGAATACCCCACTTACCTTTTTTTTCCTTAGTATGCATTCAACCTGCCACCTTCCTATGGGAAAACAACTACATTATAGTATATAGTATTTATTTGGATTATAAAAGATACATATACCGTTTAAGTTAATATGGAAGTTAATGTTTGCTAATGGAGATTAGTTTCTACTTTGCAAAAAATTACAATTTAGTTTATTTGCTTAGACAAATAAACTAATGTCATCAGGGCATACTAAGTTATAGATTTTCGCTATTTTTAGTTACTTCAATTAGTCTGTAACAGATTGTACCAATAAAAATTATACAAAGGAGCTGCATCTTGCATGGAAAATATTATGACTATTATAAGTGTACTGCTACTTATAATTCTAACTATCTATGTAGCATATAAGGCAAAGAATTTCATGGGTAGAAGATTTGAAGATGATGACAAAGAAGAAAGCAGTTTTAGAGCTAGTTCAGAGATGATAAACAGAACATCTCCCTTCAATGCTCAGGCTGATTTTGAGGCTTCTTTAGAACTTTCAGCAAGAAGTGAAACCATTGAATTTAGTCCAATTGAATTTAATATAGAAGATCATACGCAAATAACACTTCTAGTGAGAAACCCTTATTGCCTTTATACCTATTGGCATATCCATCAAGATACAATTAAGAATTTTAAGGCTAAGCGGGGTGAAGGAAGTTGGGAATACTTTCCTTTATATTTAAAATTAGTCAATTTGACTACTCATAAAGACTATTTATTGCCCATCAATAACTATGCCGATAGTTGGTATATTAAAGTGGGTGATCCACAATCGCAATGGCAGGTGTACCTAGGAAAAATGGTTCCTGAAGAAGGATTGGAAATATTTGCTGAGTCCAATATAGTAGTAACTCCCTCTGCTGAACCATCTCCCATCATTGATCCTAACTGGCAGCCAGTTGATGAATTATGGAAGGAACTTTTGGCTAAAGGTTATATAACAGATCTTTTGACAGGAATTAATTCTGAAGAGTTACTTAAAAATAGAAAGGATGCTGAAATTGACTAAAGGATATTTAGCTTTAGTACTTCATGCCCATCTTCCTTATGTACATCATCCATTACAAGAAAATATGCTGGAAGAAAGATGGTTTTTCGAAGCTGTTACTGAGACATATATTCCTCTCATTACGGCCTTCCAAAGTTTGAACAATGAGCATATCGATTATAGAGTAACCCTCTCTTTAAGTCCTCCGCTACTTTCCATGTTTAATAGTCCATTATTGCAGGAAAGATATATTAATCACCTAAATAAATCAAGGGAATTAGCAAATTTGGAATTAGATAGAACAGCAAGTCAGCCAGATTTTCACTATGTAGCCCAGATGTACAAGAAAAATCTAGATACAGCTTATAGTGTTTATCACGATAAATACCAAGGAAATCTTATTAAGGCTTATAAAGACTTAGAGAATGCTGGTGGATTAGAACTAATAACCTGTGCAGCTACTCACGGATATTTGCCATTATTGAACATACACAATCCATCTGTAAAAGTACAATTGCAAGTCGGTGCTGAAGCTTTTGCTGAAAACTTTGGCCATTATCCCAAGGGTATGTGGCTTCCAGAATGTGGTTACTATAGCGGTTTAGATTATGAATTAGCCAATCTTGGAGTTAAATACTTCTTTGTTGATAGTCATGGAATTGTTTTTGCTAGTCCGCGTCCCAAGTATGGTACATTGGCTCCAATAAAAACCCATTCCGGAGTGGCAGCTTTTGCCAGGGATTACGAATCATCAAAGCAGGTTTGGAGCTCAAGTGAGGGTTACCCAGGTGATTGTGACTATAGAGAATATTATAGAGACATTGGATATGATTTAGAACATGACTACGTTAAAAACTATATTCATCCTGACGGCATTAGGGTTAACACAGGATTTAAGTACCATAGAATAACCGGTAAGACAGATCGGAAAGAGTGCTACCAGCCCGATTGGGCAAAAGAAAAGGCAGCAATCCATGCTGGAAATTTTATGTTTAATAGACAGGAGCAAATTAAACACTATGCACATGTTATGGATCTTCCACCTATTATAGTAAGTCCTTACGATGCTGAGTTATTTGGCCATTGGTGGTATGAAGGACCCATGTGGCTTGAATTCTTACTTAAAAAAATACATTATGACCAAAATATTGTTGAAACAATAACACCTGGTGATTATCTTGATAGACATCACAATATTCAAATTAGCACACCGTGTTCATCAAGTTGGGGAAATTCAGGGTATAACGATGTATGGCTTGAGGGAAGTAATGATTGGATATACCGCCTGTTACATAAAGCCGGAAAACAAATGGAACATGTGGCAAAGCAAGCTAAAGGTGCTCAAGGTATACAAAAACGCATTCTCAATCAGGCAGCAAGGGAACTCCTGCTAGCTCAAAGCTCAGACTGGGCTTTTATAATGAAGACAGGTACAATGGTAGATTATGCTAAAAGAAGAATTATCTTGCATTTAGATAATTTCAATCGCTTATTGCATTCTCTAAAAGAAGGGAATGTTGAAACCAAATGGCTGGAAACTATAGAGAAGGAAAATGATATATTTCCAAAGATAGATTATCAAATCTACTGTAGTTAAGTAATAGATTGTTGTTATTCTCACATATTAAAAGGCTATGGATTAATCAATTAGATCCATAGCCTTTGTTTTATTTTTTGTTTTATTTTATGTTTGTAGCATTCTTTGTATTTTATCCTGATAAAATACACCTAATTCTTCAGCTATCTCTTGTGATAAGCCTTCTGTGTATATATTATACTGCGGCTCTTCACAATGGGGTAGTACAAGCGCCCAGCCTTTTTCATGTCTAATTTTTACTCCATCAATTAGCTCAACTGGATATTCCGTGACTTCACTTATTAATGCCCTCATTATTCTGCCCTTTTGCTCCCATGGACAATTAGCAGTTTTCACCTCTAAATGAAAGTCCGGAATTTCGTTTATTAAATCTGCAAGGCTTATATTTTCCTTTACTATAAAATCCATCAGCATAACTGCTGCATAAAGAGAGTCATTTTGCATAAAAAATTGGGAATAGGGCTTTTGTAATTTAGCGATCTCTTCTCTTAAGAGCTCACTCATTACTGCCCATGGTGCCGTTTTAGTTCTAATAACCTTACCGTTGTATTCTTCTCCAATCTTCTCAATTGTTTCCGAAGCTGTTACAGGAACAACTACTGTTCCCCCCTTATTTGCTTTAAAAAGCACAAGAGCCATAAGTACAGTAAACAAATGTTCATCAATTCGCCTGCCGTGGTTATCAATGAGTATTATTCTCTCGCCATTTGCATCAAGAATAATACCAAAATCCATACCTGTATCTGTAATCTCCTTGGACATTTCATCTGACATTAATATCTGCTTTTTAAAGCTTTTATCTTCAAGATGATCATTATTAACGTATTGGAAATCACACTTTAGCCGGCTCGACAACTCCTGGAAGAGGTTCTTCATTACTGCTCCTCTGGTATTTACTAACAGTTTTAAATCTCTTTGCCCTATTTTATCAAAATCAATGCTATTCATTAGATTGTCAAGGTATGAAGAAATAGAGTGCTGCATTAGTACAGTTTCTCCAATCTCCCCTTCCTGGACTCTTCTAAAGTCCTCTCTTATGTAAGTTCCTTCAATTTTTCTTTCCACATCTCTATTTATATTTATTCCCTTACAGTCTACAAACTGAAGCCAGCATTTATCTAGACTATTGTGATCAATCTTAATATGCACCCCGCCTTGGGCGCCAATTCCCCTAACAGCAAACCGATGTATGGGCATTGTTAAATCTCCTAGATCTGATACCTTAACTCCTGTGGACATGAGACCAGAAACAAAGGATCCTTTTAACATTTTAGTTACCAGCTTGCCATCACAGCTAACAGCTACCTGATGCTCCTTTTTGAGAACACTACCGTAGGACGCTCCCAGCTTTGCAGCAAGCTCAGGGGTTATGTCCCAGTTGGTTAATCCTGGAATTCCTTCAATTCCAAATAAGTTTCTATTAGCCTTTTCTCCCCAGACCAAGCTTTCTGACACAATTGCTCCTGTGTTTACTGTCTTAAATGGCCATATTTTTACCCCGGGCTTAATTGTGCTCCTTGAGTTTATATTTGTTCCATCACCTATGGCAGCATCCTGTAGGATTGTAACATTATCTTTAATCGTAACCCTATTGCCAATTAAGGCTCCACTTAGAGATGTCTTCTTACCAATATATACATTGTTCCAAATTACAGTTCGCTTTATTGTCACTTCATCTTCAATTATCACATTATCCCCTAATATAGTAAAAGGTTCAAGGCGTACACCAGCTCCTAACCTGCAGTTATCACCAATCAGCACAGGCCCATTAATGCGTACAGAATTTGCTTTGTTAGCTGCTACTTCTCCATTTAGGGTTCCTTTAATTAAGGTGCCCTTGGGGTTGACATCTACCTTGCCAGCTAAAATATCTTTATGAGATTGTAAATATTGTTCCAGATTGCCTATATCACACCAGTAGCCTTCTAACAAACATCCAAACATGGATTCCTTGTTTTTTAAAAGTAAAGGAAATAAATCTTTACTAAAATCAAATTTCTGCCCCATTTCAAAATAATCAAGTGCTTCTGGTTCTAGAACATAAATACCTGTATTTACCCAATCACTAAAAACTTCACCCCAGCCTGGTTTTTCAAGAAACCGTTCAATACTTCCATCTGGATTTGTAATGACAACCCCATACTCAAGGGGATTAGTTACTGCTGTCAGTACAATGGTGGCAAGCGATTTCTTTTGTCTATGAAAAACTATTGCCTCTTGGAGGTTTAAATCTGTTAGAGCATCTCCACTAACTACTAAAAACGTCTCATCCAAAAATGAACCTGCATTCTTTACACTACCTGCTGTACCAAGAGGAACATCTTCAATAAAGTAGTGTAAGTTGACACCCCACTGTTTTCCATCTCCAAAGTAGTCTGTAATATGCTGTGGTAAGTACTGTAATGTTACTCCAATTTCTGTAATATTAAGCTTTTTAAGCAATTCTATTGCATACTCCATTACCGGCCTGTTTCCTACTGGAACCATTGGTTTGGGTCTGTCACAGGTTAATGGTCTTAGCCTAGACCCTTCACCACCTGCCATGATAATTGCCTTCAAAATAGCTACCTCCTAATTTAGTAAGTTTGATGGTGTATTCCTTGATACATTTAATGTTGGTGATACAATTAATTTTTTTGGTAGGTTCTTTTCCAGGTACCAGTCACTCTTTTCATATTCTTCTTTTATACTCTCATATACTGCATGAGTCTTTTCTGCAATTGATGACCAGTCATATTTGCTAATTACATTTTCACTTGCAGTTCCTGCTAATTTTTGTGCAAATTTCTCGTCTCTTAATATTACTTTTACCTGATTTGCAAGGGAATTCGGATTCCCTGGAGTAAATTTTAATCCATTTTCACCATGCTTGACTATTTCACTTAAACCTCCAGTATCTGAAACAATTACAGGGGTTGCTGAAGCCATTGCTTCTAACGCAACTATCCCAAACGGCTCATAAAGACTTGGAAATATAGCGACATCTGCTCTTCTGTAGAACTGCTTGAGCAAATCATCATCTACATAGCCTGTAAGCTTTACATTTTTTTCTAAGCCCATTCTTATAATTTGATGGTTTAATTGCCCTTCCATGGGACCAGATCCAGCTATAACTAGTTTAATATCTGGTACCTCACGAATAATTAGAGGAATGGAGTCAATCAATACATGAACTCCTTTTTCCCGGACAAGTCTGCCTACGAAAAAAATCATTTTTTCATTTTCATTTACGATATTTTGAACAGTTTTACTAAATTCAATGTTTTGGCTATGTATTTCAGCAAACTGCTTCACATAGACACCATTGGGTATCTTTTCAACTTTATCCTGGGGTATACCAAATAAACCTTTAACTTCCCCTTCCATATGATTGCTACACACTATTAGCTTCCATGACTCGTAACTAAGAAACCATTCAATACTATGAATAAAATTCTGAAGTGGAGAGTGTAAACCTTGGTTCCGCCCTGCCTCTGTAGCATGAATAGTAGCAATCAAAGGAAGTTTATAAGAATGTTTTAAAACTCTCGCAACATATGCTACAAGCCAATCATGAGCATGAATAATATCAAAACCATCTTCATTTAAAACTTCTACTCCTTTTTCTACAAGAGCAAAGTTTAATTGGTTTACCCAATGCATAAAATCTGGAGTCTGTAGTGGAAGTGAGTATACCCTGTGAATATGGATTCCCTGATTTTCTTCATAAAATGGAGCTTCTTCAGCACCCCTTGTCAATATATGTACTTCGTTACCTTTATTAGCGAGTGCCAGAGATAAATCTTTAACATGTCTAGCAAGACCACCCACACTTTGAGGTGGATATTCCCATGACAACATTAGAATTTTCAATCCTCAAACCTCCCAACTCATGTATAGTATATTGTTTGAGAAGGAAGGTTTTTTTATCCGGCAAATCCTATTTTTTGGCAAAAAAAAAGCGAAGTTTCCCTCGCTTTTATCCATTATGAATTTCAAATGTCCAGTTTAATCCATTATTATTATCCCAGTTGTCTGCACTATCTTTGAAGCAAAAATTGAATCTATCTTTATCTTCTACCGGAATAGTCTTTGCCCAACCTCTGGCGGTCCTTTCCAATCTAATGTCCTTAGTTTGATTCCAGTTTTTTGGGCTACCGTATCCACAATGCATATAGACCTGATCTGCCCCATCATTTGCTAATAATCCATAATATAAAAATGTTATTTCTTCACCTGGTGTAACAGGCATGGGATCTACAACGACTCCACCATAGTAATCAGCATCTCGCATCCCTTTTAGTCTCTCATCTGTAGCTGCAAAGCTACTCTTCCTATGATCAACCATCTTTGAAAAACCTCCTATAATTTTTTAAAAGCAAATCCTGTTAATATTATTTTTGATTTGCACTATAATTATAAGAGGAAAAAATATTATTAGTTAATTTTTAAACTGCTTTTTAAAATGGTATTAACCAATTGTGGATTTGCTTGACCCTTAGTTTCTTTCATTATCTGACCCACCATGTAGCCCAATGCTTTTTCTTTTCCAGCAAAATAGTCCTCAACAGATTTCGGATTGTTAACAATTACCTTATCTATTATTTCCTTTAATTTATTTTCATCACTAATCTGACCTAACCCTTGCTCTTTTACTATTTCATAGGGATCTTTTCCGGTTTTAAACATATTTTCAAAAACATCTTTAGCTATCTTTCCACTAATAATTCCTTTTTCTATCATATTTAATAACTCTGCCATTTGTTCTGGTTTGACTAAGCTTTTGCTAACAGGCATTTGTTCAACATTGAGGAGCCTTAAAAAATCAGCCATTATCCAGTTGCTAAGCTTTTTAGGGTTATTATAGGTCTTAAGACCTTCTTCAAAGTATTGCGCCAATCCTTTATCCTTAGTAAGGACCTCAGCATCATAGACAGGGAGCCCAAATGTTTCTATAAATCGGGCCCTTTTCGCCTCTGGCAATTCGGGGAGAGAAAGTTTAATCCTATCTAACCACTTATTATCAACCTTTATAGAAACCAAGTCTGGTTCCGGAAAGTACCTATAGTCATGAGCCTCTTCTTTACTTCTTAATGGAAGTGTTATACCTCTCCCATCATCCCAGGTTCTAGTCTCCTGTATTATTCTTTCTCCCGCATTTAAGAGATTTTTCTGTCTTTCTATTTCATACTCTAGTGCTTTTTGTAAGGTTTTAAAGGAGTTAATATTCTTTATCTCGCTTCTAGTCCCATAATCTTCTGACCCACGAAGTCTAATGGATATATTTCCATCACACCGTAAAGAACCTTCTTCCATTTTACAATCAGATATATCTATATATTGCAGAATTGCTTTAAGATTGGCCAAATATTCTACTGCTTCTTCTGGAGACCTTAGGTCAGGCTCAGAAACTATTTCTATCAATGGAACGCCACCTCTATTAAAATCAACCAATGTAGTTTCTGATTGGGAAATGGTATCTCCTTCATGGGTTAATTTACTCGCATCCTCTTCAATATGTATCCTGGTAATTCCAATTCTCTTTACTGTATTCTCTGTTTCAATTTCTAAATAACCATCCTGGCAAAGGGGCAAATCGTACTGACTAATCTGATAAGCTTTTGGTAGATCGGGATAAAAGTAATTTTTCCTATCTAGCTTACTATATCCTGCAATCTTACAATTCAGGCTCACACCAGCTAAAACCGCATATTCTACCACCTTTTTATTAAGGACAGGCAATACACCAGGCATTCCTAGGCAAACAGGACATACCTGAGTATTAGCCTTGGCACCAAACTCAGTACTACAACCACAAAATATCTTACTTTTAGTTTTTAATTCTACATGTACCTCAAGTCCTATAACAGTTTCATACATTATCATCACTCCCAACCCTGATTAATCTTCTATACTTGGCTTGCTTTTATACCAACTGTTATTCTGTTCATATGCATAAGCAGCCTTGAGAATTGTACTTTCATCAAATGGCTTACCCATTAACTGTAGTCCCACAGGTAACCCATTGCTAAAACCACACGGAACCGAAATAGCTGGGATGCCTGCCATGTTTGCAGGTATTGTAAATAAATCTGCTAGATACATTGATAATGGATCATTAATCTTTTCACCTAAATTAAAGGCAACAGTTGGGGATGTTGGCGTTAGTAAACAGTCATATTTTTGGAAAGCCTTATTTAAATCATTTTTAACAAGTGTTCTTACTTTAAGGGCACGTAAATAGTAAGCATCATAGTATCCAGAACTTAAAACGTAGGTTCCCATAATAATTCTTCTTTTAACTTCAGTACCGAAGCCTTCTTGACGTGTCTTGCGATACATGGTTAATAAATCATCTGCAACAGGAGTCCTATACCCATAACGAACACCATCAAATCTAGCAAGATTAGAACTTGCCTCTGCTGGAGCTATTATGTAATATGCAGTTAGGGCATGCTCAGTATGTGGTAAACTGCATTCCTCCACTAAAGCACCCATACTCTCTAGATCTGCTGCAGCCTTCATCACAACATCCTTAACCTGAGGGTTAAGTTCATCTGGAAAGTATTCTTTGGGTATGCCAACTTTTAGACCCTTGATACCCTCTTTTAGATTTTTACGATAATTGTCAACTGGAATATTAGCAGAAGTAGAATCAAATGGATCTTGTCCAGCAATAGTTTCTAAAACAATAGCTGCATCTTCTACACTCTTTGTAATTGGTCCAATCTGATCTAGGGATGATGCATAAGCTACCAATCCATATCTCGATACCCTGCCATAAGTAGGTTTAAGTCCCACAACTCCGCAAAATGAAGCAGGCTGCCGAATACTTCCACCAGTATCTGAACCAAGTGCAAAGAAAGCCTCATCAGATGCAACACTAGCAGCTGAACCTCCACTTGAACCTCCCGGGACCTTTTTTAAGTCCCATGGGTTGCAGGTTTTGAAAAATGCTGAGTTTTCTGTAGAAGAACCCATTGCAAACTCATCCATATTCAGCTTACCTAAAAGGATAGCTTTTTGTGCGTTAAGTTTCTCTATAACAGTAGCATTATATGGAGACACAAAGTTTTCAAGGATCTTGGAGCCACATGTGGTTTTTATTCCATCTATACACATATTGTCTTTTATAGCCATTGGAATACCGGCTAGCGGAGATAGCTTCTTCTCACTATGTATTTCATCGTCGATTTCTTTCGCTGCCTGAAGTGCTTTTTCTCCAGTAACTTCTATATATGCTTTTACCTTACTATCACTTTTTTCAATTCTTTTCAAAACAGATTTTGTAACATCTGTAACGCTTATTTCATTACTTTTTAATTTATCTTGTATTTCTGTGATGGTATAATTATATAACTCCATACCCATACCTCCTATTTAGACAATCTTAGGGACCCTAAAAAAGTTTTCTTTAGAATCAGGTGCATTTGCCAGCACTTTTTCTATTCCAAATGACGTAGTAACTTTATCTTCTCTAAAAACATTTGACATGGGAAGCACATGGGATGTAGGCTCTACCTCGGAAATATCCAACTGATTTAGTTTTTCTACCCATCCAAGTATGGAGTTTAACTGTTCTGTATAATTATCTGCTTCTGCCTTTGATAATTGAAGTCTAGCTAATAAAGCAACATGTTCAACTTCTTTTTTATTTATTCTCATTATTTCACCCCTTCTAGAGTTGTGCTATTTTTTGACAAAATATCTAATTAATTATAGCAAAACAAGCTTTATGGTGCAACTAAGGGAAACATTAAGGAGAACTTTTTGGGAATACTAGTATCATCTATAAGTAGTATAGTAAAATAGTTGCGTAACGAAGCTTTGAATCAGACAATAGAATTGGATGTGAGATTATTATACCTTTACGAGATAGCACAAAGGCTGAGAATTTTCCAATCGTTAATGTTAGTTTGATCTTAATTAACGTAGTAGTATTTTTTTATCAGTTAAGTCTCCCACAAGAGGAACTAACGCTTTTAATATACAACTTTGGAGTAATCCCACAGGTTTACACAACTAATTTTTTGCCAGCTCTTTTTCTTAATGAACCCTTGTGGGTAATACCCTTGTTTTCCTCAATGTTCCTTCATGGCAGTCCATTACATATTATCGGGAATATGCTTTATTTGTGGGTTTTTGGTGACAATATTGAAGATAAATTAGGTAAGTTAAAGTATATTTTCTTCTACCTTTCAGTAGGATTTATTGGGAATTTAGCTCATATAATCACTAATCCTACCTCTACTGTCCCTACTATAGGAGCTAGTGGTGCCATTGCAGGAGTATTGGGAGCATACTTTTTGGCCTTTCCCAAGGCAAAGGTTCTAGCCCTAGTACCTATAGGCTTTTTCATTACAATTGCTAGAGTTCCCGCACTTTTATTCTTGGTGCTTTGGTTTGTTTTACAGCTGCTAAGTGGCTTAACTGCATTTGGAGCCGGACAGATGGTTGCCTGGTGGGCACACATAGGTGGCTTTGTAGGCGGGGCTACTTTCTGGTTTATCCTGAGACCAGAATCTATGAGAAATAGTTTAAAAAACTAATAAACTACTACCTAAGGGTAGTAGTTTTGTTGTATCATAGAAGAATACTGAAGTGAGAGCGGGGAAAGAGAAATGACAGTAAAAAGTATACAGCAAAGTGAACTAGATATCTGTTCTAAACAGAGAGGACTTAAGGATGGTATTGTTGCTTCTCTGCCCATTGCAATAGGTTATATACCAATTGCAATTACCTTTGGAGTTCTTGCCCAGGCAACAGGATTGACATTATTCCAAGCTTTATCCATGTCTCTATTTGTATTCGCTGGAGCTAGTCAGTTTGTTGGTATAAACCTTATTGCCATGGGAGTTCCCTTTGCAGAAATAGTTGTTACCACTTTTATATTAAACTTTCGACACTTTCTAATGAGTTCTTCTCTAGTAACAAAATTTGCTCCCATGAAAAATGGACTACTGGCAATAGTGGGTTTTGGAATAACTGATGAAACATTTTCCTTAGCTTCACTACAGCCCGGGCAATTAAGTGGCCCTTTCCTGATAGGGCTTAATTTTACAGCTTATGCAGCATGGGTTGGAGGTACTGGTCTTGGAGTGATTCTTGCTGCAGGTATGCCCCCTGTCTTACAGTCTAGTATGGGAATTGCACTTTACGCTATGTTTATAGGTCTGCTGATTCCTAGCATGAAAAAATCCATAAAAATAGCCTCTGTTGCAATCATTGCAGGGTTAACTAACATAGTACTATACAATTATCTTTCTGTTGGATGGAGCATAATACTTGCAACTATTACAGGAGCATTTATAGGAACATTTTTCTTTAAAGGGGGAAAAAAATAATGGAAAAATATTTTCTTTTAATTATGGCCATGACACTAGTAACATATTTGCCAAGGGTATTTCCCCTATTATTTTTACATGAACTAAAGCTTTCTCCAAAAATACAGGAATTTTTGAGCAATATTCCATATGCTGTCCTTGGTGCTTTAATTGTACCTGGAGTCTTCTACTCTACAGGAAATCTTTCCTATAGCATGGTTGGTGCAGCTACCGCTGTATTAATGGCATATTTTAACCTTAACCTTTTGTTGGTAGTCCTTGGTTCTATACTATCTATTTTTCTTTTTCAAATCTGGTTGTAAAATAGCTTTGTAAACTCAGCTTCACTAATCATCTTCAGGGAGGGGGCTTTCTCTTCCTGAATTAACTGCATTGCCTTCTCGGCCTTTGATCCAGCGTCTTCACCAACAACAACATAATGCACAGCTTTACTTACAGAGCCTACAACTATTCCTCCAGCTTTTTCAATAAGTTCAGTAGCTTCACTCCTCGTATAACTATCTAATTTGCCAGTTAAAACAAATTTCTTGCCTGCCAATGCTAATTCTTCATTTGTGCCTTCAGTTACACTTTCTATAGTCTGGGGCGAAATGCCCTTATCCAAGAGGTTATCAATGCTCTGACGTATTCTTTTATCTTTAAAGAAATTAATTATACTAGCAGCTACAACATCTCCAATGTCGGGTATTTCGCTTAACTCTTCATAGCTTGCATTGATAATGCAGTCCAATCTCTTAAATCGTTCTGCTAATGCCCTGGCAGTATTTTTGCCAACATGATCAATTCCAAGAGCATAGATAAAGGATGACAGGGTGGGTGTCTTACTCTTTTCAATTGAATCTAATAGATTTTGTGCCTTCTTTTCTTTAAATCCTTCCAGCTCATAAAGTTTTTGATATTCTAGATTATACAAATCTGATATATCTCTTAAATCAAGCACATCAAATAAGAGCTCCGCGGTTTTTTTACTAAAGCCTTCAATATCCATAGCATCTCTGCTGGTAAAATGAACGATTCTAGAGACAAGCTGTGGTCTGCATGAGAGAGAATTCTCACAAAAAAGATTTGGTCCCTTTTCAATTAATATACTTCCACATGCTGGGCATTGGCTCGGTTTCACTATGGGTATTTCGTGTTCACTTTCACCTTCTTCTACACGCCCCATAATTTCAGGAATAACATCATTTGACCTACGAAGCCATACTCTAGAACCAATGGCAACTCTTTTTCTTAAAATATCTTCCCAGTTATTAAGGGTAGCCCTTTGTACAGTTACACCACCAATATCAATTGGCTCAAGTAAAGCAATAGGGGTTACCTTTCCAGTTCTGCCAACATTCCAGATAATTTCGTTTAAAATAGTAGTAACTTCTTCGGCCACAAATTTATATGCTAAAGCCCAACGTGGAAATTTACCTGTGCTTCCCAGTTGGTCTCTTAGTTCTAGTTGATTTACTTTTATAACTATCCCATCAATTAAAAAGTCAAGGGTATTCCTATTTCTTTCAAGTTGTGATAAATAATCAATAACCTCTTCCATATTACTGCATTTTTTTATATATGGGCTGACAGGTATCCTGTTATCCTTTAGAAACTCTAAAGTTTCCATATGGGTAGAAAAACTAATACCTTCATAATAACCAATATTGTAAAAGAAGGCACTTAAATTCCTCTTGGCAGTTACCTTTGGATTAAGGTTCCTTAAAGCACCTGCAGCTGCATTTCTAGCATTTTTTAAAGGCTCTTCTGCCGTCTCGTTATATTTTTCCAAGACAGAAAAGCGCATGAGTCCTTCTCCTTGGACTTCGCATTTGCCTTTAAAATCTATTGTTAAAGGAATTGACTTTATTGTTTTTACTTGCTCCAAAATAACTTCTCCAACCTCACCATTGCCCCTGGTTGCTGCCTGCATAAGAATGCCATTATCATAAGTTAGGCTAATAGTTAAACCATCAAATTTTAATTCAACTACATACTCTACTTCTATTTCATTACCAAGTAGTTTCTTAATCCTTGTTTCCCAACTGAGTAAATCTTCTTTGGCTTTTGCTTTATCTAAACTTAGCAGAGGGGTAAGGTGCTTATGATTAGTGAAACTTGACAACACATCTCCACCAACTCTTTGGGTGGGAGAATCTAGTAATAATATGCCGGTTCTTTTTTCTAATAAATCAAGCTTGTCATAAAGCAGATCATACTCTTTGTCACTAACCAATGGAGCATCTAAAGTATAATAGTAATAGTTGTATTCATTTAATTTATGAATTAACTCTTTCATTTCTTCCAATTCTTTGTTTTCTTCCATTACCTGCACCACCTCGATATTTTGGCAATGTATTTTACTTCTTTCTGGGTAAAACTGTAAGAGGGGCAAAGCTAATATCCAGGGTTTTAATACCCTGTTCGGGAAAAGCCACCTTAATCACAGTATCTCCAGCTTTAACTCCTACAACTACACCTTCACCCCATTTTTTATGGGAAACTTTATCGCCTAGAATGAAATCATTTCTTGGTTTTTCTTTTGCAGGTCTGCTTGTAAATAAATTACTTGCTGGTACCTCTTCTTTTTTTACTGGGTTATCAAGGTATTCCTCAGGAATCTCATCTAAAAAACGTGAAGGTAATTTAGAATGAGTTTCACCATACATGAACCTTCTCTTTGCAAAGGATAAGTGCAGCTTTTCTTCTGCCCTAGTCATGCCAACATAGCATAGCCTTCGTTCTTCCTCCATTTCATGATCACTTTCTAGTGAACGAAAATGAGGAAAAGTTCCTTCCTCCATACCCAGGATAAAAACTACTGGATACTCTAGGCCCTTTGCAGTATGAAGGGTCATAAGTACTAAGTTGTCTGCCTCATCAACATAGTTATCAAAATCTGAAACTAGTGACACTTCTGCTAGAAATTCCTCCAGGGATCCATTAGGATTATTTTTTTCATAATTTGCAGTTACATTCAGAAATTCTCTTAAATTATCACGTCTGGTTTCTGATTCCACAGTATCCTCTATTATAAGAGCTTCTAGATAGCCTGTCTCATTTAAGATTTGGGAAGTAATTTCCGTTACAGAGGAGGTCTTCAATTCCTCATGAAACTGTTCCATTAGTTCTTTAAAACCTTGTAATTTTTTTATAGCCCTAGCTGAAAGACCAGGTATTTCTTCAATAAAGGGCAGCACATCATATGTCGATATTCTTCTATCGAGTGCCTCTCCTTCAACCCTTGCCCAACTCGTTGAACCTATACCCCTTTTGGGAACATTTATAATACGTGCTAGCCCTATATCATCATCCTTATTTACAAGAATTTTGAGATAGGCTAAAATATCCTTTATCTCTTTTCTGTCATAGAATTTAGTTCCACCAAATATCTGATAGCTAATATTATTTTTAACTAGTTCTTCTTCTATTGCCCTTGATTGGGCATGAGCTCTATACAAAACAGCCATATCTCCATAGAGGATATTACTAGATGACTTTAAAGTAACTATTTCTGACACAACCTTTGCAGCTTCATCTTGTTCATCCTCTGCATGTATCAGATAAACCTTATCCCCTATGGGTTTATCGGTCCATAGATTCTTTTCTTTACGTCCAAAATTATTTTTAATAACCGCATTTGCGGCATTTAAAATACAGGCAGTAGACCGATAATTTTGTTCCAATTTTACAACCTTTGCCTCTGAGTAATCCCTTTCAAAACTCAAAATATTCTTTATGTCTGCCCCACGCCAGCGATATATGGATTGGTCTGGGTCTCCTACTACACAAAGATTTCTGTGTTTCTTCGCCAGAAGATTTACAAGTATGTACTGAGCATGGTTTGTGTCCTGGTACTCATCAACTAAAATATATGAAAATTTGTTTTGGTAGAACTCTAAAACTTCTTCATTAAATTGAAGTAGCTCTACTGTCTTCATTAAAAGATCATCAAAATCAAAGGCGTTGTTTGCCATCATTTTTTCTTCGAATAATGTGTAAACCCTAGATACAACCTCGGTATAATACTCGTCTGCTTCTCTCGAAAACTTCTGGGCATTTTTTAATTCATTTTTAGCATTACTAATTGTGCCTGCTATTGCCTTAGGAGGAAACTGCTTAGGATCTATATCTAGACTCTTTAAGCATTGCTTTATCAATGTTTCCTTATCTGCTGTATCATAAATAACAAAATTACTATTGAAGCCAATTTCCTTGGCATGTCTTCGTAAAATACGCACACAAGCTGAATGGAAGGTGCTAACCCACATCTCATTTGCAGTAGGTCCAATAAGATTTGCTAATCTTTCCTTCATTTCACTTGCAGCCTTGTTTGTAAATGTAATAGCTAGTATCTGCCAGGATGGGGTCTTTTCTACTTCCAGTAGATAGGCAATCCTATGAGTAAGAACTCTTGTCTTTCCCGAACCGGCACCGGCTATAATCAAAAGTGGTCCTCTAGTATTAGTTACAGCTTCATGTTGAGCTTCATTTAATCCGTCGAGAATTGTAGTATTATTCAAAAAAAATCCCCCCTTCTTCGGAGGTATTATAACATATTATGACTATTTAAGAATAGTAGCGTTCAACGAACTGATACAAAAATATAGTAGAGGAGTACAACGATTATGTTAAACCTTATAATATAGATACTGCTGTTAGCGTATTTTCGCACCAAATGGTATGAGTCCAAGTTTAGCAAATTTAAAATGCTGTAATCCAAATGGTATGCCTATAATTGTTATAGAGAAAATTGCACCTATTACAAGATGAGTTATGGCGACCTCCCATCCCAAAAAGATAAGCCAGATAATATTTAAAAGTAATCCTCCTGCTCCGAAATGGCCAAGTTCTATTTCCTTCCCAAATGGCCATAATACAAATTTTGCAATCTTAAAACATTGAATACCAAATGGTATACCAATAACTGTCACACACAAAATCAGGCCAGCTATAGACCATAAGATAGCGGCAATAATACCGCCAAATAATATCCAGATAATATTACCAATAAAATTCATCGTCTTCCTCCTTATGCCAAGTTAAATGCTTTGCTTTGCATCCATATACTTCTTTAAGATGAGATTAAAACATATTCCAAAGTTCTATCTTTTTCAATAATCTTAGCACCATATTTTTGGAACTTCTCTTTTACAACTTCCTTAGCCTTTTGATTTAATTCCCTGTGGATTCATAATATTACTAATTTATTTTATCGGATTACTGGACTCGTTTGCCTGAAGTTTCAAGATTATTGTCGATTCAACAAAAAAAACACCGATTCTTTTATGTTTTATGGAATCAGTATTTTTTCGTTATTAATTATTATTTCCGCAAAATCTTATCCATCGCTTTTCCCTTTGCTAACTCATCGATCAGCTTATCCAAATAGCGAATTTCCTGCATAGTTGGTTCTTCGATGTCTTCCACTCGGACACCGCAGACCACACCTTTGATCAAAGCCCGCGAAGGATTCAGTTGGGGAGCTTCCGCAAAGAAGGTCTCAAAGTCTGTTTGTTTTTCCAGTTGCGCTTCTAACTCTTCCTGGCTATATCCTGTCAACCAACGGATGATTTCATCGACTTCTGTTTTCGTCCGTCCTTTTTTCTCCGCCTTCGTAACATAATGGGGATAGACACTTGCGACACTCATTGTATAGAGATGATGTTTGGTCATGATACATCCTCGCTTATATGGTTTTCTTTATTATATCACGAAAAATAGTCGGGTCCAAAACGAGGGTTACCTTTATTTTTTATTATTCATATTAAGAGTTTTTAATCCATATTTTTTATATAAAATAATGACGAGCTCCTTTATATTCACTTCACAGTCTAGTGTGATTAATTAAAAATATTTATCAAATAAAGTTTCACATATCATTTCAACATGAATTCTTTCAAAGAAAACAGCCATCATGACTGTATTCTAATTCTAATCGCTTACTCATTAATTTACCGTACTGTTTATTGAATGAAATCCAGTATTTTTTCATCAATGCAAGCAAATAATATAGGCTTTGGAATTATAACTTGAGTTTATGATATTTTCTTGATATTCCAAGGCCAACTCCAGACCCTGTATTACCAATCTTCGGTTGATACGCTGCTTATTAAAATAACTATCTTTCAATTTTGGTTCCTAAAAAGGCATCGGCTATTGATGAAATTGACTTTAATCCAAAATAAGATAAATTCTATAGACTACAGTATAAATAAATATAAAGAATAAAGAAGCTACATAGATATTTATTATTTGGCCTAAATAGTAAGGATTTTTTGAGTAGCTTAAGTCAATGGGTTTGGGCAATGATAATAAAAATTCTCTTACAATTAACAATATTATAAATGAAAATATAACAATTTGACCCATTTCTAATACCATTGGTAAATCGGATAATATAGTTTCTATTGTCGTAAAGTTAACAATTGTACTCATGTACAATACACTCCTCATATGCATTGAGTTATAGCATCTTTCCCTAGTAAAGTAAAGCCGGACAAATGACGTATAAAGTAACAGTCATTAAGCCGTGAGCTAGAGATATCCCAATGATATTTTTTTGCCAGATTAATATTTTTGTAAACAGTATTGCTACCAAAAAAACAAATATAACATTCACTAAAGAGCCATGAGCAATATGCATCACTGAATAAATACAGCTTACATATAATAAGGCTTTATTTCCTACTACTTCCACTGATGCCCGAAACAATATCCCTCGAAATATGAACTCTTCTAGAAACCCGGTGCAGATTATAAGTACTAAAACAGTAAACCATAGTTCATTTGCAACCAAGTTTAAATCACTATACACAGGTTTTAAGATTTGATAATGAATTACCCCCAAAGGAATACCAATCGTTCCTATAATTAATTGGGCTTGGAAATTACTGAAAGAATACCCCATCTCACGAAAGCTGATTCCCATTAGGCTCTTTATTAAAAACGCTGCAACAAGTAATGGTACGCTTATAATAGGATACCATAGGATAAAAGTAATCTCCGCCAAGGGTAATGAAATACTGGATATTCTTATTAGCGGAGCAAGTGCTAAAGCCATGTATAACCAAGGTTTGCTTTTATCAGATATAAAATAACATGGTACTAAAAGGGCACCAAGTAATAATATATGAAATAATATACCCAGTTTTTGGCTCCAATAAGTAAATACGAGTTCGTTTATGGCAATGATAGCGCAAAATAAATAATATAAGATAGGGCATCTCCCCTTTGTACTTCATAATAAGGATTTTGTGTTAGTGTTGGACAGTAATCAATTCCCCTTTCACTTTAACTGGTAGAACAATTTCCTGTCCAGGATGTATTTTATTAGGGTTTTCAATTTGAGGATTTATCAAAAATAACTCATTTAAATCTATGTCAAATTTATCAGCTATTAAGTTTAATGAATCCCCACTTTGCACTTTATATATTAGATTAGATAGTTGTTTTAGTTCCGGTTGGCTAATATTAACCCACAGCCGAAGCTTTCGGTAAGGCATTTCATTGGAATTATTCTCTTTTAAAAGCATTAATTCTAATTTGACATTTTCACCAGGTTTATCTGCTTTAAATGCTACAACGTTCTCCCATTTTTCTCTATGTTCTAATACAATAGGAGATACTGTCTTAACTAATTGACTGTCCATCCTTACTTCTATTTGATAGATAACCCGCTGATGTTCATTATTTATGACACCAACAATAAGCTCTTCGTATTTTCCAACTTCTAACTTTTGGGGATAATCAGCAGCAATTCCTTGCTGACCAATAATATAAAATTCCGTAAATCTGTCCACGGCTTTTGGTGATGCCAGTATATAAACAAATGTAACTACCATAAGAAGTAAGCACGCTACTACTGCAGACTGTTTTAACCATTGAAAATTAAAATCAAAATTTAACATGAACCGGTCCGCATCAGAAAGCTTCTTCCTCCTGTACCAAGCCAGCAGAGCCATTATCATAATGAAAATTATTATGGAAGCAAATACCGGAAAAAGAATAATTCCCCAAGGAGTATAGTTTAGAAATAACCCTATGACAGGTACAACTACAATACTTAAGCCAAAACTTAAGGCTAATCTATAAAGTCCTTCTAAATCAGAAGCACAAGGAAAAAGAGCAACTGATAATGAATAACCCGGAAGTAACAATACAAATGGCAATCCTAAACCTAAAAGGATTATGCTAAAATCAGTAAATGTTATTATTAAAATCAAGGAATATATAAAAATTAATGGAAATTCATTTTTTACTTTTATTCTCACTTAGCGTACTCCTTAATATTTAATACTTTAAACCCACCACAGCACCTGAATCATAAATTATATTTAGGGAATCTAATGTATCCCAGACAGGTAGATAATGGTAATAGTAATCTATGTGCGATGTAAAAGAGGGATCTAGTTGAAAATCCCCATTGGAAGAGCTAAACAGCCTTAAAGGTCTCGTGGCTAACTCTTCTTTTCTAATGACCAAGATATCACTATTGTCATTAGTAAGTATCCGGCTTCCTTCATTATCTATTTCAAGTATATGACTCTTATGAGCGTAACTGGAGTTTTCTAAATACCGAACAGCTGCAAAATCAGACATGATATAACCTTCAACTACTTCTGCTAAATGATTTAAGGAAATTATTTCTTTTTCTTTGAGGTAAAAGGTATAAAAAGGCCTTTTGACCACTGGGTTATCCGAGGCAGTAAAGTCGTTAGAGACAGATAAAAAGGCCATGATCAAGAATATAAAAACTACACAAACTCTAAAATGCTTTCTAAGCTTGTAAAATAAAATATAAAATCCTGATGCACCAGCTAGAGAAATAAAGAAATACGAGTATTCGCCAAATCTAAACAAGTTTAGATTTCTCGCAAATTTGTTAATAAGTAAAGCAGGTCCAGGAAAAGTAACAAATACTAAAACCAAAGCCAGTATGAAAAACAGTTTGTTTGCATTTTTAATTCTTTCTGACATAACAGCCCATAAAACTCCACATATAAGGAAAAATAATAGTGGACTATATTGAAGATAGTTAAACAGTTCATTTAGCGGGGTGTTAACGATAGACTTGGTTAAGACCCCACTAGGACCACTAGAATAAAAATTTTTAACAATGGCATTAAAGACTTTTTCTCCATAATACATCCAATATGTAATTGTAACGAAAAAAACAGTTATTAAATAATTAAAGCTAATAATATAGTCTTCCTTATCTACTTGATAAATTTTTTGAAAGACATATATTAACAAAAATATTAACCATATAAATGGCATTGAAGCAGGATGGTACATTACTGTTGCAATAGTTACTACGATTAATAATAATGATTTTACTGAATTCTTTTTATGTAGCAATAAAAGCATCAGAAGGACCACGATACAAGCCACAACACTCCTTGGGATAGAATACATACCACAAAAAATTACATCTGGATTAAAACACATAAATAAAGCTGATAAAAATGCTATTTTTGTATTGTTTGTTATTTTATCTGCTGCTAAATAGACCATGATTGGTAACATACTATAGATTAGACCATTAGTTATAAACATTACTTTATAGGGAGCTAGCGTAACATTACAAAGCTTATAAATAATGGTACATAAAATGTGCCATAACGGAAAAGCTTGATAAAAATTGAAAATTTCTGTGACTTGTCCTTGGTTTATTAGATTTTGTATAAGCCAGGAATGCACCAATGTGTCTGTTCTACCAATGAAGTAGTAGTACTTTAAGTTAACACCCCAGATAATATTTAATAATAAACCTGAGATTTGCATTAATATTACGACTTTTTGCTTATTATCTAAATTATCAAAAAATACTATTTGACATAGTATTAAAAAGCCCATAATTGTTACTATAATGTAATAGACCAATGTCCTGACAGCAAAAGCATGCAAAACGTATACTGAGAGGCAATAACATAGTAAAAATAATATTGCAAAGCAATACATGATGTTCTTATCTAGACTAAAACCACTTTCCTGTTTTTCTTTTATTTTTAACCAGACTATAGGCGCACATATCATTGGTATACCTAGATAAACTCCTAAAAGAGACAAATTGTATTTCCCAAGGAACAATGGAAATGATATTCCCCCAATGGCCAGGCAGATAAGTAGGTATGCAATTATTCTCCCGGTTAACCTGAATCTATTATCTTCACCAAAGAAATGGGGCACCTTGGTTTTACCTCCTTGAAAAATGAAAGCACCTACAGTACTTAATAATATTCTGAAGGCAGATATAGTATGCATATAGACTGTTTTATACTGATATTTAAATCTATTTAGTAGCCACCGACTATCAATCTTTATTGTTTTATCCCGGTAAATTATTAACATTATTACTAGAAGTAACAGGGCATAACTAATAATCCAAGCCATACCAACTCCTATTAACTTGAAATTAATAATAAATAAATAACTAAACCCTACTATCAGAAGAAAACGAATTAGGTTTATTATCACGTTATTATGTACCTTCATCCTAACATTCTGAACCGTCATAAAAATCAAATGTAGTGCAGCAAAAAAACTTGATAATACAATTAACCTTAATAGATTCATGGCATCCATATACTCTTTGTTGATAAATCCCAGCATACCTTTACCGAATAAACAAAATGCTGTTACTAGTGGGATTAAGTAAACAAATACAGCTAAAATGACTTTTGGTATATTCTCTTTCAATGGTTTATCATTACTACCTTCAACAAATAATGAGGTGCTTAAAGCACTTGGTACAATAATGGTTATATTGCCGAGCATAAATGCCATATAAAACTTGGCTGCTTGATCTTCACCTAATAAATGTAAAACCATGATAGGTAAAACTAATGCTGGTGCTTCATATAAAATATTGGAGAAGTAGTTTCCTGCAGAAAATTTATAGGATTCATTAACAAAACTTCTGTCAATGTCCAATAAGTTTATTTGAGTTTCTTTATCTAATATCCATAAGGCAAAAACAGAGGAGAGAAAATAGCTTATACCAAGGGCTAAAAAAATCCCAAAGCAATTAAAAATGACTAAGGGAAATAATAATATAATTCTCAGAGATAAAATAAAGTTTTGAATAAAAAACAAGTGGGCTTTTCTTAAGGCACAAAACATATTTCCTGTTATTAAAGTGATCGAATTAGCTAATACAACAATAATGAATAGGATGGTATAGTCTAAGTTTAACATGGGCTCTAAAACAAATATTTTTTCAATCAATTTATATAAAAAACTAATAGTTAGTGCTGCCGTTGTAGTAATAAATAAACTTGTATTAAACACCTTAGCTTTATCGTATTTATTAATAAAACGAATCAAAGAAAAGTCAAAGCCAAATCTTGATGAAAGCATAATAAGACCTAATATAGATATCAATGCAGTTCCTAGTCCAACATCTTTAGTAGGGTAAAGCTTTCCTGCTATGATCCAGAAAAAAAAGCCAGAGGTCAAATTCAGAACTCTGCTTAAAACTAGAAACATCGAATTTCTATATAGAGAACCATTTAATAATTTTTTGAGTTTAATAGGTATGTTTAGCATTATATTTCCTCTTAAGTAAATACATTATATTTTCTTAAAAAAATTAAGATATATACCTTCGGCAGCTTTTCCAATGATATCGTTTTTATATAGTTCAAGACAAGTTTCCAACTTGGGATTAAATTTAGATCTATACTGACAAAGTTTTTGTTTGTTTGCACCGCTTATTTCAAACTTACTGAATCCAAGCTCTTTAGCTTCTTCAATAAACTTCCAAATCATATACTCATTCACATATTTATATTTTTTATCTTTCGCCTTCACTAATCCTATCCAACCCAGATACCATTTATATTTATGATTTAAAGTGCCTCCGATAATTTTATTATTATCGTATAAGCAGTATAGCCCTAAATTATCCGGGTAGGTATTTATTAGCTCTTTTAGATAATCTGGATTTATTAAATAATTCATGCCCTGTTCATTATACCTATCTTTTAGCAAATCTGTTAAAACAGAAGTATCTTCACTTATCTTCACCTTACATTTCAAATCCTCACCTTTGCGAATATTCTGCCTACAATTACTATTAAAATTTGCCCATATATCCTTAAGTTCCTGATTAAGATCAATCTTGTAAGTATAGCTAATATTCACCCCAAAATTAAGCCATTTAAAGTGTCTAACATCCATAAGTCCAGGAACTAAGAAAGCTGAAAAGTAATTTGGTGCCAATTTTTTCATTTCATCACTAATTTCTGCTGCTAGAAGATTTAGTATTGTTTCTTTTGCAGTCTGTTTTAAACAATCATATTCTCTACTTAGAACATAACCTAGGTAGGGAACACCTGATTGCGGGGGAGGAGAGAATAAGAATTTTAAACCAAGCACTTTTTTGTAAAACATTGGAAAAATACATGCTAACTGCTCACCCTTATAAATAGAATAAGGTAGAAGCTTATAATTAGTATATTTTTCTATTAGTTTAAGAAAATCCCATTTATGATATAGTAATCCGTATGGACTCTGATCAACAAACTGATCCCACTGAATTTTATCAACCATGAGTTTGATAACCATTGTTTTGCCACCACCTCCAAATCTCCTCTGCAGAAGTCATCCAGGCATTCTTTTGGCTACCATACTGTAGGATTTTTTCATATAATAATTTCCATTCGTTTCTAAAAGGGCAGCTAAAAACATTGTTATGCCATAAAACAGTTAGAAATCCTTGATATTTTTCAACGGTATCGATGAGATTTTTTGTAATATCCCAGGCTCTATCGAATGAACTAGCAATATCAAATAAAGTACCATCCATGAGATGTAAAGGTATTTGGTAAATATCCATCAACTTTCCAGTAGAGATATTATAGGGTCTAAATGCGTGACACATTCCATTCCTGAAGCCAACCATATTAGTATATCCATATGTTGTATCATACTTAAAGCCGCATCTTTCAAGTATAGACCAGGTGTCAGGAACCTTGAGCCTTAAATAATGGTTCCTATAGCCAATAACTTCTTTGCCTACTACCTTTTCTAATCTATGCTTTTCAAATCTGATTGCTTCAATATCGTTAAACGAAAAATATCCGCCATGTAGTCCAATCTCCCAGCCATTTTCAGCGATACTTGATAGTTCTTCAGTAATATCTTCAATATTATATCTGAACCTTCTTGGGTCCTTGGCTGTTGTTATAAAATAAAAGCTTGATTTAGCTTTATATTTCCTTTCTATATCAATTATTTCTTTAAAATTTATATAGGGGCTGAATTGTTTACCTTCGGTTTTCCAAAATAAGTGTTTCTTAATACTACTCCAATCAAGTTTTTTGAGACTATAAAGGCAAACCAACACCTTGTGGGTTAAAGGGGGATAGATATCATCTACATCATGGGTCAAGCATATTGCAAATTTCTTCCCCTCTGGATAGCTGAAGTTATACCCATGCTTTAGTAAATGCTCGGATACCTTCGGTATTAAAACATCTCGGCTCTTAGTACCTTCATACCGGGAAATGGTTGTCATGTAATCCCCTTTATTAATAAATTGGTCCCAAAGATTTGGGTCTTGTTTGATTAGAGCAACCAACTGGAAATCCTTCATTAAAACCCACCACCGTTTTGTTACAAGAAGATTAAAAAACTTGTTATGGTTTAATAATTTTCATTTCATTAAAACTATCTGGATAATTTTCTACAAACCAGACCATAAATGTTGTTACATCAATTTTATCTCTTAATAGATGCTGTTTTTTCTTTTTCCACTCTGATTTAAGGCCATCTTTTTTTACCAGTTCAACAGCTTTTTCTAAAGCTTGGTCAGGATTTCGATAATTATAGATTAATTGATATTTATCTTCTAGTTCTTTGAAGTTTCCCATGTCATCCTCACCTACAAAAGAATTACATCTTACTGCAGGAGTTCCCAAGATAGAAGCTTCCGTTGTCATAGTCTGGGAATCACTAACCAAGAGCTTAACATTAGAAAGCAAATCGTGAATTTGGTCCGGTTTGATATTTATCCTATATTGTTCTAAATCTTCCGGCATCGAGGATTCTGATGAAATATAAACTTTCGAATACTTTTCAAGCTCTTTAACCAGTTTTCGTTTAAAATCCAGGTCAAAACCACTACGCCCAAAATCATGAAACGCCGTCCAAGAAACAAACCGTAGTAAAGTAATTCGTTCTTCTGTGATAATGGATTGCTTCGGTGTAAACCAATGGGGATGTAAGTAAGCAAGCTCTTTAAAACCGGGTACTTTTATTATTTTTTCTCCTAATAACTTAAATCCAGAAAAGCCACATACAGTTTTGACAAACCAGTGATAATAGGGGTAGGAGTATTCATCATCATCAAAAATAATACAGGGTTTTCCTATTAACCAGGAAACATGTGCTGCACGAATTGAGCCGAAACCTATGAACAAATCAGGATTTAATTCTTTTACTGCTTTGTACATCTTAAAGTTCAAAATTGGTATCTTTACAACTTTCTTGAACAAGGTATTACCGTAGTAGCTTAAGTCCATAAAATCAAAACCATAGGTATCTAATAGTTTTATGGTGACATCCTTTGCTGCTGCGGTAATAAATACTCTGTGAGCCCTCTTCTCCATTTCAGAAATGAAATTTTTAAAAAAGTGCACATGTGATGGATGACCTATGTCAACTATTATCATCAAAACCCTCATCTCCAAAAAAGTTTTACATAAACAATAATATTTTAATTAATGAGCTTGCTACAAATTAGAGAGGGGATACCTCCTCTACTCCAGGCATATCTTAATGCAGTAAAGGTCGAATGGAGAAAACAATTCCCTCGTGTTATTTCCATATAAGACGCCTGCACACCCCCAAACCCCCTAAAAACTGGTTCAATATTGCTATGCATTGAACCTTCAAAGTCAAAACTTTGTGATACTGTAGAAGCGAATTTAATGGCTTCCCATAATGCTAGATAATGTGCATCGCTAGCACGTAAATCTGGATCAGCACCACCCATTAAATAATAGGAAACCCTATTATCATAAACAATATAAACTGCCGCATGGAGTTTATATTCAGAGTCTATCGCAAAAAATATTTTCCGTGCATTATTCTTTTGACAGGCTGCGTCTATTGCTTTTACATATTCTTTTGAATAGGGAACTACAAGCCCTTGTCTTTTATACGACATTTCATTAATCTTAAGAAACTCCTCTAGAGCTACATTTGTAACTACTTTAATGCCCTGCCGAAGAGCTTTTCTAATTTTCCTTTTCGTATTAGATCTAATATTTTCCCATACTAAATCTAGGTTCGATAAATTGTCTATTAAATAAGTATACCTTGTTGTTTGTTTAAAATTAGCCCAGTATAAAGGAAGCCAGTTTGTAAATTCTCTGTGAAAGCGCTGATAAAAATAGGAATGTTTTGGCAAGATATCAATAAGTTTGGTTATTAATCTTATCTCTTCGGATAAACTTTCAGAATATTTACTTTTAGAACTTGGCGCGAACATAATTCCTAGGATTGGAGTAAGCTGCGGCTCTAGTATCATGCTTATTTTCATTATTTTTCTTTGAACAAGGGGCCATGCTGCTAGAATATTATCCTTTTCCTTTATATAAACTATCTTATACTTATCTGGTGCTACCGCATCTAACCACCAGGATTTATGAAATAAACTACCCTGCGGACTAGCATCTACAAAATTATCATAAAGTTTCATATCATCTAGCATAAACCAGCCCCCTTCGGAACAATTTAGCCAGTTAGGCATATTCAATTAAAATTTTAATAATCCGCTTTGCCGCAGATCCATCTCCATATACTTTATGATTTATATTTCTAGGAGTTCCAAAAGGGAAGCATTTTTTCAACTGGGATGCCCCTATACCAATTAGGTGATTCCATCCTGATTCAAGAGTTTCCGTCCACTCAGTTTCATCTCGGCATGTTAAACAAGGAACCCCCAATAGGTAAGCTTCTTTCTGAACCCCTCCCGAATCAGTAAATACAAACTTAGCATTTTTCTGGAGCGAAATCATATCTTTATATCCTACCGGATTAATAGTTTGAATGTTTACTGTGCGACTAATATCTTTAATTAGATCAAACTCTTCTAACCGATTTTTGGTCCGTGGATGAAGAGTCCATATTACCCTATACTCCAAGAAAGAGAGAACCCTTATGATATTTTCGAGATGTTCTTTATAATCAGTATTTTCAGCACGATGGATAGTTGCTAGGATATATTCTCCTTTTTCAATTTTATACTCATGTAGTATTTTGATGCTATTCTTATCAATAATATGGTCAGTTTTTCTTAAAAGGTCATACATAACATCTCCAACATTTATTGTTACTGGCTGATCTGACACTGTATGCAATTTGACTATTGATTTTATGTCAATTAATTCACCATTATCAATAATATTCGTAAACCCTTCCTTGTCGAGATTATCTACTGCCTGCTTTGTAGGACACAGTAATAATCTCGACATGTGGTCTGTAAGCCTCCGATTTATTTCTTCAGGCACATTAAAGTTATAGCTTCTTAAACCTGCTTCTATATGGACTACCGGGATACGCAATTTTACCGCTGCTAGGGCTCCTGCCAGTGTAGAATTTGTATCTCCATAAACTAAAACCCAGTGAGGTTTTTCTTTCATAAGAATCACCTCAATAGCCTGAAGCATCCTCCCGGTTTGCGTACCATGGCTTCCCGAACCTACCCCTAGATGATAATCTGGCTCGGGAATATTCAATTCCTTAAAGAAAATATCAGACATTCTCATATCATAGTGCTGCCCAGTATGTACTAATATGTTTTTAATGTTCTTTGCCCGCAATTCTAAAGATACAGGGGCTACCTTAATAAACTGCGGTCTTGCACCAACTATGGTTATAACTTTCATTTTTCCTTAGCCCCCTAGGTGATTAGTAACTTTAGCCTTGTGAAATGTACTTTTTTTTAATACGCCAGATAAAGTTTCTAAGTAGTAATACCGAAACTTTCCCGATGAAACTGCCGTACTTTATTTTAGATTTTTCGTTACCATATCGAGCAGGTATTTGCACATCCATAACTCTTAATCCTAAAACATTTAACTTTACTAAAATATCATTACAGTATCCATACCTTGGGTAAATATCATCTAAATCTAATTTAAGCAAGCTTTCCCGTGACATTACCGTATAACCATTTTGCGGGTCCTGCAGATTCCTGAAGCCTGAGGAAATACGAGTAAGTCTTGTCAGTAAGAAGTTACCAAATTTTCTCCAATTACTCATTCCTACTGTTAAATGGGCCTTGGACAGTCTATCTCCTTTACAATAATCAGCTTTACCTTCCACTAGGGGACCAAGGAGCTTAGGTAGTTCCATTGGGTCCATCTGATTGTCACCAGCCATTACAGCAATTAGATCCAGATTATCAATTAGGGCCTGTTTATAACCTGTTACTATTGCAGCGCCTACACCTTTATTTGTAGAATGTCTTATTAAAATTACCTTGGGATCAATATAATTTTGGACAGTTTCCACAGTATTATCAAAGGAACAATCGTCCACTATATAAATCATATCTACATAGGCAGGCATTGTTTCAATAACTCTACCAATAAGTAATTCTTCGTTATATGCAGGGACTACCACCCCAATTGTTTTGCCTTTATACATTTTCTGTCTCTCCTCTTATCCCCTTATAAACTGCTTTTATTATATTTTGTCATAACCAGCAACTTTCATAGCCACCTTAAAGAACCGTTTATTCCAGGGTTTAAAACTTAAAAGCTTATGTGACAACTTAGAAGGATAATCGATGTCCCCGTGCTTTAAAATAATGTTTTTTACAATTGGTTGCCTTGAAAACTTTATAATAAAATCCATATCTTCATCGGTCATATCCATAAAACTTTCTCGGTGTTTCATCCCACATACTATTTCATCCTTCATTTCCTTTTCCCAAAAGACCTGATAAAGTGATAGCCTTTCCTCAGAAAGATCACCCTCAAGTAACGCCTTTATTGCTACTTTGGCGCATAACAATGCTCCTCGCAGACCTAAATAAATACCACCACCTGAGATAGGCTTGTTCTGACATGCCGCATCCCCTACCAACATAGCATGCTGCGTATAAATTTTAGACATTAGACCTAGAGGGACTGAGCCACCTGTATACCTTAAAACCTTAAAACCACTAAAATATTGGGGGTATTGATTTACCATTTGTTTGAAATAGTATTGGGGAGAACAATTTTGCCTTTTTATTGCATAGCCTGATCCCACCCGGCATGTATTTTTATCTAAGGGGATAACCCAACCAAACCATCCAGGAGCCAAAGATCGACCCAAGAAAATATCTATACGACTGGTATCAGGACAGTAGAGTTTTACATCGGCAGCATACATTACTGCTCTAGGGTTAGTATTCTTCAGTGCCAGCCACTTTGCTACTTTAGAAAAGCTACCATCAGCACCTACAATAAGTCGAGTATCCATTGTCATTTCAGTATTATTTAGAAGTACCGATACCCTATAACCTTCTGCTATCCTCTGAAGTCCATAAACCTTAGCACCAGTAAGCAGATTTGCTCCAGCCTTTTCTGCCTTAACAGCTAAACATCTATCGAACGCAGCCCGGTCAATTGCACAGGCATAATTTGAGCTGCTGCTTATACATAGTTTGCTACCAAGGGGTGAAAAGACCCTTAAATCTGTTAGGCTATTTATTATTATGTTTTCAGTAATCCCAACTAACTCCATGACCCTTGGTGAAATTAACCCTGCACATTGTACTGGCTGGCCTACGTTTTCGTGTTCTTCTAAAATAGCAACCTTAAATCCTAATTCAGCAATCAGCTTTGCGGTAAAACAACCGGAAGGGCCGCCACCAACTATAATTACATCCCAATCCATCTTTATTTTGACCCCTTTCGGCGAAAACTTAACCTTATTTATCTTATGACTATTCATGTAGATTGACCCGAGTAATAATTATTAATTTTTCGAACTCTCGGAAACTAAAATATTAAAATGGTTTTTTATGGTTTTGCCTAAATTTTATTATTTAGATTCCTCAGTACCCTCTTGCAGAAATTATAAAAATTGTCCCTGACCAGCGCCCTGTGCCATGCCCAAAATCCCGGGCTCCACCGCTCAGGGTGGCAGTTAATGTATAAGCTTTCTTGTAGATTTTTATTCAAGTAGTCAATTAGCTCTGCAGTTTTTTTTAATCCTGGGTTGCGATTTTCCGTGCCGAATTTATCCTTAACATTGTTTTGGCCCTTCCAGTTCCTCCCCGTATCAGTTAAATATATAGGGATATCTGTGCAAGAGAGATACGCTTCCCCAAGTAAATCAAATTTTTTGTAGTCATGATATTTCCATAAATCTCTACCATCCCAATTGGTAAGCGGATTGCCATGCATACAAATTGTTTTCACCGAGGAGTATTTTCGAAAATCAGCTAACTCTTGTTCAAAAATATTTAAGGCCTTCTCGTAATCACCTTTGGCTTTGTCCAGGACCTCATAGTGATAGCCAATCTCATGTCCCAGCTTATTTATTGCATATATAATTTTACTATTTGGTGGATACCGGAAATAGTAAGTGGAATTAATTCCATATGAATGCTCAAGCTCTGCCATAGCTAGTGCATTCATATGCTCACGGTCTACATCGTGACGTAGAATGATAATGGGGTTATTTGTACCTTTGGAAATATATTGTTCAACTGTTACAACATTATGGACCTTTAAAGCTTTACAAATCTCCTCATACATATCAAGTGAATAATCCTTTTGTTTCACTTTACACCCTCACTAGACATTTTTTAGAATTTCGGACAACTGCTCTACTACAAAGGTAAACTGTTCGTCATTCATTTCAGGAAAAAGTGGTATTGCAAAAGTCTCCCGTGAAACAGCTTCAACTACTGGCATAAAATCTTTAGTAAAACATCCTTGATAGGCAGTCTGCTGGTGCAGAGGCACAGGATAATAAATACCGCAACCAATACCCCTTTCTTTCAGAGATTTTGTAATCTTCTCTCTTTCCTTATGTCTTATAATGTAAAGATGATATATGTGATCAGCTTCTTTCACAGCTTGTGGAAGCTTAATGTCTAATTCACTTAGAAAATCATTGTAACGTTGTGCCCCTTTTTTTCTTGCCTCATTCCAAACATCTAAATACTTTAGCTTTACCCTCAGTATTGCAGCCTGCAGTTCATCCAGTCTGCTATTGTAACCAATAACCTCGTTAAAGTATTTCGTCCGGCTGCCGTGTGCTCTTAGTATTTTCACCCTATCAGCAAACTCCTCATCACTAGTTGTAATCATTCCACCATCCCCGTACCCCCCTAAATTCTTTGTGGGGAAAAAGCTGAAACAGCCTGCGTTTCCCCAAGAACCAGCTTTACGACCTTTATAGGATGCACCAATAGCTTGACAGGCATCTTCTATTACTATAAGATCATTGCAATTTGCGATATCCATAATTTTATCCATTAAAGCAAGCTGTCCAAAGAGGTGTACAGGTAAAATGGCCTTTGTGGATTTAGTTATTTTATTTTTAATTTTTTCAACATCAATGTTATAGCAATCTTCATCAATATCTACAAATACTGGCTTTGCCCCCACACGGGAAATGGCCTCGGCTGTTGCAAAAAAACTGTACGGGCTTGTTATTACTTCATCTCCAGGCCCAATGCCGTAGGCATCCAAGCACAATACCAGAGCATCGGTTCCATTAGCTACACCAATTGCAAACTTAGTTCCACAGTATTCAGCTATTTCTCTTTCAAAATCTGTAACATTAGGTCCTAGAATATACTGCCCGCTTGCCAATACATCTTCGATGGCCTTATCTATTTCCTCCTTTATTGATAGATATTGTGCTTTTAAATTAATTAAAGGTATATTCAATTTCCTTCCCCCTCTAACAATTCATGAACTGGTACAGCTCTAAACTCACGGGCAGGCAAGCCCTTATAAACCTTCTCGGGCAAGGTATCCTTTGTTACGACTGCACCTGCAGCAATAAAGCTCTCCTCAGCAATCTTAATCCCGGGAAGTACTATCGATCCCCCTCCTACCCTAGCACCATTTCGAATATCTGCGCCTTTAATAAACTTAAATCGTTCCTGAGTACGGCCCATGAAATTATCATTGAGGGTCGTAACCATAGGTGCAATAAAACAGCTTTCCCCTATGGTGGTATATGCGGTAATATAAGAACCACTCTGGATTTTTGTCTTTTGACCTATTTCAACCACATTCTCTACTATCGAACCAGTACCTATTATTACGTAATCACCTATTGTACATTTTTCACGAACTACTGCCCTATCACCAATAAGACAGTAGGAACCTGTAATAGAACCGGCATAAATAACAGCACCGGCACCAACGATAGTCCCAAGTCCTATTTGAGTTGGCATTAGAGTATTTGTTATTCTTATAGTGCTGGTCTTTGCAGGTCTTGGCTGACGTCCGATTACGGCATTTGATTCGATAGTAACATTCTCAGCTATTGTTGTCCCCTGATAAATGGTTACCCCATTCAATATGGTTACATTGGAGCCAATTGTTACGTTATCACTAATTACTGAAAAATAGCCTATACTCACATTTTCCCCTATCTTTGCACTAGAACTAATGTATTGCATTATCATTACCTCTCTAAAAATTAGTTATTTTAATTGGCTGTTTGCTTTCTATGGATTGATAAACTGCCTTTATAAGATATAGTGTATTGAGCGCTTCCTTACCGGAAACCAACGGTTCTTGGTTTACACTAATTGCTTCCGTAAAATCTCGTATAACCTCTCTATGCCCAAAGGCACTCAACTCAGCCTGGCTATTTAGGGTTTCTATCTGCTCTTTTCTTTGCTCTTCCGATAAACATGAAAATTTCCACTCCAGTACTCTTGACAAGGATTTGCCGCCTAATACCGCTGTCCCTTGGGTTCCAAAGATAGCAAGACTTTCCTCCAGGTTTTCCGGATATAGAGTTATAGCTGCTTCTAATACACCTAGTGCTCCACTTGAAAGCTTTAAAACAGAAACACATACATCCTCATATTCAATTTCGTGAAGCCTTTTTGCACCATAGGCAAATATCTCCTTAACGGGCCCTACTAACCAGTTAAATAAATCAATATTATGAATAGCCTGATTGAAAAGAATACCGCCGTCAAGCTCCCGCGTTCCCCTCCAAGATGCGTCCTGAAAGTACCGGTTGCTCCTATTCCACCTAAGTACTGCACTAGCATGGGTAACTTTACCGAACCAACCCTCATCTATAGCATTATTTAGCACTTTAACTACTGATTTGAAACGGTTGGGATGAACTACACCAAGCTTAAGACCCTTTACCCGGCAGAGATCAACTAATTCCTCTCCTTCAGCAATATCTAATACAAAGGGCTTCTCTACTAATACATGTTTGCCAGCAAGAACCGCCTGTTTTCCAATTGAACCATGAAGTCCGCTAGGTGTACAGATAATTACAGCATCAATCCTAGCATCGGCAAGAAAATCACTATACCTTTCATAGGGGATTACCTCGTATTTTTCTATAAATGGGTCAGTACGCGTAATATCATTGTCACATACTGCCACTAACCGGGCATCTTCAATTTCTTGTATTCCAAGGGCATGTTTATTAGAAATGTGTCCGCAGCCGACAATACCATAGTTTACCATTACCATCACTCCAAGCTCAGATTATCGGTTAATTTTTTCATACAGCATTTTACCGGAATATAAATCTACCTTCCAAACGGTTAAACATTTTCCTGAGCATCTTCAGTTAGGATTTAGTTCCACTTCCAACAACTACAGATTTCCCCCGCTGAATTCCTATGTTTACTATCTCGTCTGATAGAGCACTTATTATTCTCTTATAACCACCTTATCTAGATAAGAATGATCTTTTCGCGGTCATTCAGCACGGCTTTTGTTGCATTCCTAGTATCTATTACAACTTTAGCTTGAGCCACTATTTCTCCATAGTTAATAATGGAATGATCTGTAACTATAAGTATGCAGTCACTTTTTTTAATCTCGTTGTCCGTCAGACTTACCCATTTAACATCTAAAAGTAAACTATCATCTCCTTCTATATATCTTATATATGGGTCATAAAATACGACCTGGGCACCGAAATCTGTTAATTGCTTAATTATTCTAATAGCAGGAGACTCACGGTAATCATCTACGTCTTTTTTATAGGCCACTCCCAAAATAAGTATCCTCGCTCCATTCAAAGACATACCCTTGCTATTTAGTACCTGGATAACCTTACTGACAACGTAATGAGAAACTAGAATATTAATTTCACCCGCTAACTCTATAAAGCGGGTTGAGAAATCATATTGACGAGCTTTCCAGCTTAAGTAAAATGGGTCTATGGGGATACAGTGCCCTCCTACACCGGGGCCAGGGTAGAAGACCTGAATACCAAAAGGTTTAGTGCTGGCGGCATCAATAATCTCCCAAATATTTATTTTCATTTTGTCACAAAGCATCATCAGTTCATTAACAAGTGCAATATTTACTGCCCGATAAGTGTTTTCAAAAACCTTTGTCATCTCAGCCACAGTAGGTGATGAAACAGGCACCACATTGGTAATTGTCTGAACATAGAAAAAACAGCCAACTTCCTGACATAGTGGTGTTACTCCACCTACCACTTTAGATGTATTTTTTGTAGTATACCTCTGGTTACCAGGGTCAACCCTTTCCGGTGAATAAACTAAAAAAAAGTCCTTCCCTACTTTTAATCCAGTTGATTCCAAAAGCGGCAGTACTATTTCCTCAGTTGTACCTGGATAGGTAGTGCTTTCAAGGATAACCATTTGCCCAGGTCTTAACCATTGTATTAATTCTTTTATAACATTTTTTACGTATGAAATATCAGGATCCCGATTTATATTTAGGGGAGTAGGTACACAAATAACTAATATATCCTGTTCGGATACTTCCGAGAAATTGCAAGTAGCCTTTATAGTTCCCCTATTTACAAGCTGTTTTAGTTCCTCATCATTTACATCATTAATATAGTTCAATCCTTGGTTTATTTTATCTACTCTACTTCCATTTTGATCAATACCAAGCACAGTAAAGCCAACTTTCCCTTTTTCAACTGCTAAGGGAAGACCAACATAACCAAGGCCAATAATACATACCTTTGCAGTTCTATTTGAAATTCTATTTTTGAAGCACTCTACCAGGGTGTTTCCTTGATATGGATATTTATGTTCGATATCTTTCATAATCTTTTAACCTCTTTTACTTTAAGAAATTATTTATGCTATCCCAACATCTTAATTTGGTCTTATATATATTAAGCTTTGATTACTAAAAGGGTGCATGTAATTGGTAAAAAAAAAACGGCTTTACCGTATGACAGATGCAGACAAAATAATAATAATATTTTTTCAAACTATGACCTTCTATTTTGTAATTTCTAGTAATACCACAACGTAACCTTATTTAATTTGATAAAATTTCATTGCACTTAATATATCACTGCTGAATAACAATGTAATAGTAAATAGTTATGTAATGTAGGAAGTTAAACAATGACTGTACTTAAGAACTAGAAATTTGGTAAACAATGTGATAATTTGTATAGTACTCAGTTGACAATAAAGTGAAACTTCAATCAGTGGGGGTTTTCTTTATCCCCCACTGATTGTTAGTTGAACCTATCGGGGTATTAGCATCCGTTATCCCCCACTTATGGTGTTGAAGTGGAGGTCTCGGAGTGAAACGTGCCAATTTATTGGCATAGTTGAACCTGTGCAAAGCTAGGACTATTACACAAGGATAAATAATTAAAGGAGGCAGATTGGGATATGCAACAAGAAACCATTAAGTCAAATGAATGCCAGTTCGCCATTCTTAAAAGTATAGCTGAAGGAAATGTCAAGGCTCCGCCAGCATCACTTATAAGACATATAAGACTGGCAATTAAAAGACATTTAACTCCAAATCAAGATAAAGCCATTCATCAGAAAGTTAATGCTGTAATTGACTGGTTTTATAAACTGATAGGAAAAAATATTTCTACTATTAAGTCGGTCCCTATTGTTCAAAGGGAGTTTCTAAAAGCAGGTGACCTGGTTCGAGTGAAATCTAAAGAAGAAATTGAGGCAACCCTCAACCATTTAGGACAGCTGAGAGGATGTGGCTTTATGGCTGACATCATGACACCTTACTGTGAGACCATTCAGCGTGTATTGAAACCAATGGAACGATTTGTTAATGAGCGGGACCTTCGGGTAAAAAAATGTAAAGGCTTAATCTTACTCGAAGGAGTGATGTGTGAAGGAACTACAAAATTTGGTCGCTGTGATCGTTCCTGTTTTATTTTTTGGCGAGAGGAATGGCTTGAAAAGGTAGAATAGTTAAACAAAACTGAAACCAGTTTTAAACTAGGTGGTCAAACTTAAATTCTGCATTCTCTCAGTTATTATAGAAATCTCACATTAGGTCAGAATAATTCCGAAAAAGGCCAGATTCAAATTCAAATAAATATTCTGGTAGTGTAACATCTTTTGTGTAAATGGAAATATCACATTGTCTTGGTTTAAGTAAAATTTCCACCACTTGGTATTGTAGTGGCTAGTTTAGTCAAAACTATACATGACTCTTGCCTACCAGGAGGATAGGGCAATGCTGGAGAGCAACCGGAGCGCCTGGTAGGGTTCTGTAAAGAGGCAAAATGGGGAGCTTTTGGCTGTTCCCCATATTTTATTTATTCTACCTCTTGGAGAACTAAAGTGGTAAACTCTAAGGTTTAAAGCTAATGGCAGTTTTCCATTCCTAATGGATGCAGCCATTTCTTAGAAGCATCCATGGTACCAAGATATATCATTTTTATTAAAGTGCTCGTCAGTAGGGAATATGGTTTTAGATTAAGGCAAGTACAGCTTAAGTATCTATTAAATTTTCAAGGTTATATATTCCAAAGCTCAATCATTTGCTTGAGCCTAGTTTTTCATTGGCTTTTTGACCTCCCATAACCGCGTAGTTTTCAGGATAGACATAATCTCCTCGCAAGATTGTACACACCATAATTCAAATGCCGAGATATTTCTCAGTCCTGTTTCTTATTTAATAACTGTTCCATTTTCTTTTCTAATTCTTCGATTCTAGATTCCTGATTCACAAAAGCTGTAATTAACACCGCTAACAGGAATGCGACAAAAATAATCATAGCCCAGATATTAGTAAAAATAAGACCAGCAAAGAAGAATGCGGCAACTCCGCAAACAACGAGGCAAGCAAAAAAAGTAGAAATAAAGTTTTTCAATTTTATACCTCCTACACAAAATATAAATAATCCTTTTATACCAAATATTATAATCATAGCATTCTTTGATTAGCTTAAAACATATACCCTAATTTCCTGGAGCTCATAAATGTTATTTATATTATGTTCTATTAAAAAGTTTTGTGTATCATGTTCTATATCAATGATTATACTAATCCAGGATGTACTACTACTTTTGTTTTATCTTTATATCATTTATCAGGGCAACTCTTAGACTTTGAATAGACAATCCTACAAATAGAGCTATGATGCTGGCCCCTATAAAACTCCATTTTAGAAAAGTAAAGATAGGTGCAAGTTCTGCGATAACAGGAGAGGGGAGAGGATAACGGTACATCACTATGGATGCCGTAGTGTTTTCTAGGAAATCGAAAATTACGCCAACAAATGGAAGCACATTAACCAGCCGCCATGAACTATCTGGCAAAAAATAACGAAATACTGCTGTAATGGAACTAACAAGAAAAAACAGATAGACAACAGGCCAGGCTAAATCAAATGTATACCTGGATTTTATGTAGTATGACCTTCCCTCAGCGCCATAACCTTCAGCCATACTGTAGAGATCCTGAGTTGAATAAATAAATGAAGTGTCCGGGGATTGCTCCATTCCAGTGATGGTTTTTGATCGTTCCGCCATTTCGGGTAGAATAAACATCATGAATACTACAAAAAGCAGTATGGATACAATCAGAAGCTTTGGTGAAACAGTTTTATAACACCATGAAGAGATATCCTTTATTAATCTCATATTACCTCCTATTACCAATAAAAAGGTATTAGTTAAGATTATTTTGAATTATTTACGATAAGCCACCGGATGCCTTAATACCGTCTTTAACTTTTGTGGTGCTGTTTTCCTCGGATCGGAGAAATATATCTCATGGTGTTTTCTTTGGCTACCAGTCCCATCCACTAGGTCATGCTCAGCCATAAAGTCTCGCATTAGTTGTATTGATTCTGGTTCATTGGCATATGGCCCTATATGCATCATTTGCACACACAGTCCTTCTGTAAAAGTTTCAAATCTAGCTTTTTCTATGTTAAGCTCAGGCTTTTTACTACTACATTCTTTACAAGCCCAGTCAAAAACATCTGGTGTTACAAATTCCGGCTGCCGAATCATTGAGGTCCATAACCAATTATCCCGCCTTTTAAAGTCAAAACTTCCTCCTGAGATCCACCATAGTCCTTCAAGTGGAGGAACTACGTACTCAAAGTAGCCCTGAGGCTGCATCTCATTCTTTTTGCTCATTTTTATGGTATATGCCAGACCATAAAGGGTACTTACTGCCAACTGGTATTCTTCATGTACAGGATCTCCCTTACCATCGATCATAATAAAATTCATAGTTGGAACATCGATGATAGTAGGCTTGGCCTTTGGTATGTATAGATCCTTATACTCTTTTTTATAATCAAGTTTATCCCCCATTTGGGTTACCTCCTTTTTATTCTAGCCATATCAGTAATTCTACTTAACGCTCACTTGTTTCCAAAGTACACCAACCTTAAGATGAAGTCAAGCCTTACATAGCTCTTATGTTAGGCTTGGGCGAGCCGGCCGCTGCCGCGTTTAGGTTGGGGGATGTGGCGTGCTAACCCCAAACCCTATCATCGCGTGCTCTTGGCGGTAACACATTGCTAGCTGGACGCCCCGAGATTCTCAGAGTCAGCCACGGAGGCTAACCCCTCATATAGTGGATCTATCTCATAGATAGGGACAAACTGGGTATAATATTGTTAACATTACAAATATAAGTTGAGGTCAATGATGTTTGATATAAATATAATTTACTTTCTATTTTTTTGCACTTACAGGAATAGCTACTGTCGTTCTGATTCCTAAGAATGCCTATAAAAACTTTTTTCTTTATAGCTTTATGTTCGGTGGAATAGGAGATGTTATTACAGTAGTTCTCCTGACAAATTTAAACTTAGTTAAGTTTAAGAACATGGGTGTATTTAGTGCTTTTGACTATTTTTCAATATGCACACCCTTGACTTGGATGTTGGCTTTCATGATTTTCTTTTATTTCTTGCCAGTAAGAAAAGTTTTCTTACTCCCATATATAATTGGTTTTTCCTTACTAAGTTTTACAATAGGACACGTTAAAGCACATACGAAAAATTTTATTAACATCTCTCTTATATTGCTTGTGGGAGTGGGTATTCACATAGCGTATTTTAACGATATAGAAGGTGGAAACGAACATATGATGTAAATATATTATTAACTATTGTCCGCCCTATTGCTATTCCATATAGTAAAAACCGTAAACATTATTATAATTATTAAGATAATAAACTTTTTCTTTTTCTGGGGATACCCCTATTATCCTTCCTTCACCGATTACGTCATTTGTGTTTTGGGGAATATTAAATAAAACTATATCTTCTCCTTTATAATATAATAACTCATTTTGGTTAATGAAAATAAAATTGTTTATTTCCAAGCCTATATTAATTCCCTTAGCTTCATTAATATTATATAAGTAAGCACCTGATTTTTTTACCAGTACAAAACTACTATTTTGACAAACGATCCTCTATCAAGAATTATAATGACAAAGCTTCACTCCCGCACTAAAATTGAACGAACTTACTATCTATTACGCCGCATTATATAGTACTTTTTATAAAGTATTTAGTAAATCAATACTTTTTACTATTACCTTCTATTTCTTCCCCACTCTCGACATTCACTTTTTAAAAACTTGTTAACAATATATAGCCGAACACAACTGCAGTTAAACCTTGGAAAAGGCTTTTCATAATATATAGACTTACAGGAGGAGGATATAATGCTTTAAGCAAAGTAAGTTGGCTTTCACCACTAATAGAAGATATAACCAAAACTATTGGGAAAATTGCAATATATAATACTGGAAGTCCTACAGCAGTAAACTTAATCCAATCATATTTGTATTGTCCTTTTTTTCTTAATTCAGATACGAATCTTGGCAATGCTAGAAACATACCTACTAAAACAGGATATATTGCATTATAAACAAAAACTGGATGCATGTTATAAGTTGCACTTCCGATTCTGCTAAGTTTTAGATTGTATTTTTCACCTAAGAAAAGTATTAATATATAAACAATCGTAAAAAGAAATAATCCTACAAAACGTTTTAATATTATTATTCATTAAACTCCCCCTAGTAAAAAGTAATTATATCCAAGCAACATTGATATTATCCTATTTAAAATGAAAAATAGGATATTCAATGCTATTAAAAACAAAATCAGGCTATAATAAGCCTAATTTAACCTGAGTAGTATATTCCTATCTACACTCGAATTTTTCATATAAATGGAAATATTTTTTAGTAAATAAGTTTATATTTAGATTGCTAGAATATGGGGTATGTGCTATGGCCAACACCTATTACTTCATGCGTATTAGATGTTTGAAGTGTCTGCTACATGGTTATGGCTACTGGCTACAACAAACTTGTGCTTAATTGTTCTATGTTCTTATTAACTTTATTAGCAAGTTCATCCTTTGAAATCCCATATACAATAACATTGTAGGAGAATTCTGGTTCATAAAATACTGCTGTGTCCCACGAAGGTGAAATTTGTTTAGTAACCTTTCCAGGCTTTGTACAGCTAAAGGTCGCATAGTTGCCATCTTCAGCAATAAGTACTTTTATATGCCCAGCAATTATCCCCTTTATACTTAAACTCTCAGCTAGATTTTGTAAGAATTCTATCATAGCATTAGCTAGATCATCAGACTTCAATGGAGGTTGTAGTTTTAGCACTATTTTGTTAGCTACGGCCTGATGCATAATCATACAACCCCTTTAGTAATGTGTCTTCAATTCCATGTAAAGCAGAAAGTGTAAACACCTTAGCTTCGCTATTTATATTATTAATACTTGATAGTGTTTCATTCAAATTTATCTTGTCCACTTCATCGGTTTTGTTAACAAGTATCACATCTCCTGAACCTACCTGTGACTTTATTAATTCTGGCATTATTTCAACTAATTCAACCCAACGACTAGCGTCTGCAAGTATTAAAGTGTGTATGTTTTCTATACCTTTCCCATATTTATTCAAGGTGTTAATAATCGCAACTGGTTTCGCTACACCTGTAGTTTCTATTATTACCCAATCTGGATTATACTCTTGAGCTAGTTTGTTTATTGTTAGGGTTAAATCTCCCGTTAGTTGGCAACATATACAGCCACCGAACAATTCTTTAACTAACAACCCTTCTTTAGACAAAAATTGGTCGTCAATACCGACTTCTCCTATTTCATTTTCTATAATTACCACCTTGTTTTCTGATTTACTAATCAAGTATTTTGCAAAATATCTAATAAATGTAGTTTTGCCAGATCCAAGAAATCCTCCTATTAATATCACTTTCATAAAGCAGCTCTCCTTTAGATAGATTTATAATTGAGATAGTTTTGATTCAGGATCAACTACATTTCGAAAATACTCAATATTGATAACTTCCCCAGGTTGGAGAATGATAAAATTCTCGTCCCAAGGACCTGTAAAAAGCCGCTTCAAAAAGCTTATAGAACCATGCACAATTTTGTGTTCCAATCCAAAAGATGAGGCAAAGGAATGGGAATAATGTAAATAATCCTTTGTTAAATACGCTCCAGTATCAATAAGAACCAGGCATTTGTAATGCTCTAACATCATTTTAATAACTTTGGTGGCTTTTTCTTTGCCGTACTTTTCTATACAACGATTATATTCCTTAATGATATTGTTTTCGTGTTCAATCCAACCTCTAGTTAAGAAATATGTTCCTGCTTCTTGAGCTAAGTCTTCCCGTATCTTACAAGATCCTAAAAGAAGGGAAATACAGTCATCTACTTTTGGAATAATTAATTTTGCTTTTTCAGAGTGAACACCCAAAAGCGAGTTCCCACAATACCCAAAGGCCAAATATATTTCGTCTACATTTGCGATTTTATTAATCTGATCTTGTAGTTTATCCCGAAGGATTTCTGGATAGTTATGAAGGCCTGATTCAATCCAAATAACGGGAAACTTAGTCCCTGTTTCAAATATAGCCTTCATTACCTCATCTTGTATAGTCTCACATGCTATGATTACAGAACTCATGATTCACCTCATTATACTATGCTTGAAGTTGGTATTTCTTTTCGATGATCCTCTTACATATCTCTACACCAGTAGTACAATCATTAACCCAATAATCAGCTTCAATATAATTACATACAGCTTGATTAACTAATCCACCTATAATAACCGTGGTTTGATTTAGCTTCTCATTGTTTTTGATTAAAGATACTGTGGTCTTCATAGAATCATAGGAATCTGAGATTAATCCTGATAAACAAAGTATCGGTACTCCAGTATCAACAAGACTTTTTAAAAAATCTTCTGGGGATACGTTTACGCCTAAATCTAAGACTTTTAAACCATAGTGCTGCATTGTGGAAATGGTAATGTTTTTACCTATATCGTGGATATCCTTCTGGACTGTTCCAAATATAATCTCTGGGTTTTGTACACAGTTCTGGTCAGTATCTATTAATACTAGTTTTTGAACTTCTTTATAAATTTCTGCGGCAACAATTAAGTCTGCTAAAAAGTATTTTCCTTGAGTATACATATCTCCAACTATCTTTAACCCCACCCTAATGTCCTCTAGAAGCAAAAATGGGTCAATACCCTTTGATAGTCCCTGACGAACTAAAAACAACACCTTTTCTTCCCTGATGCCAACAACTGCCGTTACTAACAGATTATGAACTACAGGCATTTCAATCACAACCTCTCTATATAGTTTGAGAAATTGCCTTTATTGTAAATCGATCATTCCTACAAATCATTTTTGACCACCCCATTGGCACATCATCCGCTGCACATATAATTTGTTCGATACACAAGGCAGGCTGCCCAGTCATTGCTTCAAGTAGTTTTGCTTCTTCATCAGATAATACACTTGCTGATATTTCTAATGTGTTTTGAACAGAAATTAGTTGTGTAAATTGCGAAACAAGGTCAGGGAAAGCTGCATATTTAAGCTCATTTTCTAAAATTGGTACACCTTTTAAGTAAGGTAAAAAACGAGTATCAATCGCTACTGGATCAGGATCAGATAGTAATTGAATTAACTTTAATACTTTTGTGCCTAAAACTACATTTAACTTATAGGATATTGTTTTATCAGCAGGAATTACGTTAACACTTAAAAGGTCAACCTTTGCGTTTTTATTTTCACCTAGCAATTTGTTATCTGAAAACTTTAGCATTAAGGTATCCATAGGTGGAGCGGTTATAAAACTTCCTTTGCCCTGTATTGATTTAATAAATCCTTCTTTAACCAATAGTGATATTCCTTGACGAATGGTCATTCTACTTACCTGATGCTTTTTTGCGAGTTGGACCTCTGAGGGTATTATATCACCAGGCCGCAATTCTCCACTTTCTATTTTATTTTTAATGTCTTCTGCTAATCGATAATAAGCAGGAGTAAAAGATGACATAGGCTTCATAGAAAAATATGACCTCCTAATAGGTACCCCTTTTGCAGAAAGGGGTACCTAAATACTGAAATTTTTAAAGTTTGACAGCATCAATCATTGCTTTAACATTTTCTGGCTTTGCATTGGGTGGAATATCACAACCTTGAGCAAGAATAAAACCAGATGGTCCAATTTCATTTATGAGACGTTTTGAGTATTCAGAAACTTCCTCTGGGCTTCCTAGCGTAAGCATGGCAGCAGGAACATCGCCCATTATGCACATATGCCCATCCAAAATTTCCTTTGCTTTAAAAATATCCGTCATACCATCAGGGGAAAATATGCACTTTGCTTTGGGTAACTCTCGTAAATATTCTAGATCTCTAGTCCAATCGGAGTCAAAATGCAGAACAGGAATAACCCCTTCCTCCACAACAACCTCTATTATTCTTTTATAGTAGGGCCATACAAAACGTTGCCATAGATGAGGTGCCAAAAACTCACTGGCTGCTCGCCAGCCTCCAACCCATATAGCAATTGGTTTCACTGTTTGTAAAAGCTGCCTTGTATTATTAACTATATCTTCAATGGCTACATCCATGGCTGCTTGAACTTTATCAGGTATACGATATAAATCTCTCATAAATGCTACCATAGACCTCCCACCACAAAAGTTCTCATATGGGATGGTGACAATTGCAGGCGAAAATGGTACAATTCCTAAATCAATAGTTGCCTTAATTGCTCCAGGAAATGATTCTAAAAAAGGATTAAGCTTTTCACCAAGATTATCTAGTCGGGTCATATAATATTCACCAAGAAATGTATTGTATCCCTTTTCTATTATAAAATCATAGTCTTCTATTTTCATTAATTCAACTTCATCCACCTGCCACAATTCGTCATCTGGCAAATCGCGACCAGGAATTTTTAGCTTTGATAACCATATAGAGCTAAGCATATGAACATAAAATGAAACATGTTGTAATCCGTCAACTTCTCCTAGACTAGTAAAGGATTTTAACATTATTTCATTAGATAGTTTAGGAATAGTACAAAAATCTGATACTTTTTCACCCAGATGATTGGCACAAAATGAGTCACCTAAAGGAACAATAGGGACTCTATCAGGTTTTCTTAATTCTACTGCAGTACGAATACGATTCAATCGCTCATTAAAAAGATCCGTTGTAGATGTCATAGTATTATTTCACCTCCAACAATTTTTTTGCAATTTCCACACCTGATGGCGCATCTTCACACACTTCATCAGCACCTACATAATTACTTGTTCCCTTGTCAACAGGTCCCCCACCTATTAAAATTTTCACATTACTTCCTAGGCCTTCTTCTTTGATTGTCTCAATAGTCTTTTTCATATTATCAAAGGCAGTCGTTAATAAACAAGAAATGCCAACAAACTCTGGTTTGTGTTCACGAATGGCATCTATGAACTTTTGGATCGGAACATCTACCCCTAAATCAATAACTTCAAATCCGTTAGTAGTAAATATTAATGATACAATATCTTTTCCTATATCATGGATATCACCTGATACTGTGCCAAGAACAATGGTAGCTATTTTCTTGTCAGTAGATTGAAATTTGTCCTGTAAATTCTTTGCGGCATTTTTAAAAATATCTGCTGCCATAATTAGTTCGGATAAATAGTATTGTTGAGATTGGTAACGTTCACCTATTATCTCCATACCAAGTTGAAGTTCTTTAAAAATCTCTTCTGCAGGAACATTTTTATTCAGTTGTTCTGTAATCTCAGCGAATACTAAATCCTCCTTAAGATCTGCCATATTTAAGCTTAAAGAACTGACCACGATAATCCCCCCAATGAATTATAATTAGTTGTTCTAACCATTACCTTACGTACATAAGCTTGGTAATACCTCATTTTTAGTATATGTTTACCCGATCAATATAACTTGTCTAGACATCTAGATTATATGTAGAAATTTCAATATTGTCAATACTTTCTGAAAATTAAATTTTGGAAAAAAATGCAGCTTCATAGACACAGTCTGTCCCCCAGGATCTCTCATTCTTGTCCTACTAATAATAGGGAGCTTCTAATTATATAGGGATAATGCGAAGAGTGTGTTCATTTAAAGTCGGTAGTTCGGTTACCTATACATTCGTGCTTAATTATTCACTTTTTAATCCGATTTTGATTATTAGTCTCTAATTTTAGTAATCTATTGAATGTCACAGATGCTAGCTGAAGTTTGTCATTAGAGGGTGAAGACACTATTGAAAAATCTAATAAAGGCAAAAAGATGATAGAAACTCGCTATTTAACTTGTTTAAATAATTTGCAGAAGTATTAATCCGCTAAAATAAACAACCAATGAGCAAAAAGCAAGGTAGTCTGTCGAAGTAAAGACAATGCGGTCTAGAAAGGTGCGAGCCGGAAAACGAGTATATCCTTTTAGCTCCATAGATAGGGCTACTTCTTGAGCCCTTTTTAATGCTCGCAGGATTAAAGGAAGTATTATTGGCACCAAACCCTTGGCCTTTTGCCAGGCAGTTGTCAGTTCCAGACCTCTGGCTTGCTGGCTATCATAGATTGTCCGCAAATCCTTTTCCATAATGGGGAGAAAGTGAAGGGCTAACCCAAGCAAGACAGCGTATTTTTGGGGCAATTTCAACTTTACCAATAATAATGTAAGCTCATTTGGAGAGGTACACATCACAAACTGAAGAAATACGAAAGCTAAAGTTATTAGGAGAGTAATACCCTTTATTCCTACTAAAACTCCACCAAGGTAGAAATTTAAGCTCCCCAGTTGAAATAAAACTGCACCTTCTGCCCGCAATAATCCCTGAAATATAATAAACTGTACTCCAAGGATGGTCATTATTTTTATAAGTGGCAAAAAAACTACTAAGGATATACCAGCTAAGATAGTAGTTGTTAAAACTAATCCAAAACTGAGGACTAATACTGTTAGGTCTTGAAAAAAGAGTATTAAGAATAAATTGCCTAACAGCCATAGCAGCTTAACTCGAGGATCTAATTTGTGGATAAAGGAGCTGTTTTCACTATACCCCAGCAATAGCTTCATGTCTCATTTCTCCTTCATCATATATTTCCCTTACATCTATTCCTAGCTCTCGCAAGTTTTCTTCATGATTTAAGCAATGAGCAGTTGGAATATCCACTACAATTTCACCTTGATCCATAATTACCATTCTGCTAGCGAAATTAAGAGCTAGATTTAAATCATGGGATATCATTATTACTGTAACACCATTTCGATTATATTCAGAAATTAACTTCATTGTCTCCCAGCTCTGGGAAGCACTCATTTGCGAGGTAGGCTCATCAATTATCAATATCTGAGGCTCATTTACCAGGCTAGAAGCTAGGGCCAGCTTTTGTAGATCGCCTTTAGCCAGCTTGTACGGATGGTTCTGAGCAAACTGAGTTAATCCCATTTTAGCCAAAAGTAGCGAGACCCTAGCTTCAATCTCTTTTTCAGGCAGCTTTTTTACCTTTAAAGCAAATGCTGCTTCTGCTTGAACTGAATTAGTACAAATCTGCAATTGAGGATTTTGAAATAGATAGCCCACTTGACTTGCCAATTGGGCAGTTGAGTAATTTTTAGTATTCATATGATCAATGACCACATCACCACTTGCAGGCTTATGTAGACCGTTAAAGTGCTTGGCCAGAGTTGTTTTACCTGCTCCGTTTTTACCCATGAGAGCAATAAATTCTCCTGGATAAATATCTAAAGAGATATTTTCTAAGGCAAAGTCACCATTGGGGTACTGAAAAGTCAGGCTATTAACAGATACAATTGGTTTTCGGGCATTGATAACATTATCTGAAATAATCTTTTTAGGAAGATTCCAGATCTTTTCCGTAGTGTAAAGTGCTTCTTTTTTAGGATAGCCATCATAGATCACAGTCCCCTTGTCTAGCCTGATTAAGCGATTAGCTAAATGCAGGTAGTGGTCTACTCTTTCCTCTACCACAATAACTATCCTCTTTTCCTGTGAAGCAAGGGTGTGTAGTTTTTCGTATATTTCCTTTCTTCCTTGAGGATCCAGTTGAGTCACAGCACCATCTAGAATAATGATGTTAGGCTCCAGAGTCAGCGTAGAGGCAAGGGCAATCCGTTGAGATTCCCCTCCAGAAAGGGTCTCAGGTTTTCGCTTCTCATACCCTGGTAACCCTACTAACTGCAAGGTTTTTTTGATTCTAGCTATTACCTCTTCCGGCTCTAGCATGAGATTACATGGACCAAAGGCCAGATCTTCCTCAACAGTTGTACAGAATAACTGATTTTGTGGCTCATCTCTAACAAGGCCGATTGTTCCTGCCATTTCAGGCAGCCGTTTAGTTATAATATTTTCCCCAACGAAGGTAATTTCACCAATTAAGGTGCCTGCTTTAAAGGAGGGGATGACACCAGCTAAGGCTTGGCACAAGGAGGATTTGCCAGAACGGGGTGAGCCTACTAAGAAGACAAATTCACCAGGCTTAAAGTCAATACAAATATCCTTAAGTACTGGATCAGCGTGTTCAGGATAGTTAAGGCTCTTAATTCTTGCACTAAGCTGATTCATGGCGTTTCCTCCCTTTTCTAATATCCAATGTTGCCTAAAATTTCTTGAGCCTTTTTCTTAGCCTCAGGATGGAACTCAATACTACTCGCAAAATTGGCAAGGGGTTTAGTGGCATTAATTCCCATTTTGGCACTTCTGCTTAAATCGTCAGTAGATGGATCTAAGGTACATCCCATTCCCATATGTTGTGGAATAATATGAACATCCCGGTCTGCCTGGACTCTAGTGGCAATAGCCCATAATACCTGACTTTCGTTAAAGACATCTACATCTTCGTCCACAACTACTACATGTTTTAGATTATGATCTACTGAAAGGGCTGTCATAATGGCTTGCATAGGTTGCCCCTCAGCAATTTTTTTCATGGAAATATAACAGTGAAATAGTCCGCATGCAGATAAAGGTGCATGAACATTGACGATATTAGGTAGATTTTCTTTTAGTGCCTTCAGCACATCTCCCTCTCGCTGGACAGCTACAATTGTGTTGTGTTCAGCACACATTCCCGGTGTAATGCATTGATATAAAGCGTTGGTACGATAATAGATAGCCTTTGGTATGAAGATATTCTCAGTACTCCTATAGCATGCGTAATTAGTAAATTCAGCAAAGGGTCCTTCTGGCTCCCGTTCTCCTGCTAAAATCTCACCTTCAATAACAATTTCTGCCCATGCTGGAACTTCTACGTCTATAGTAGTACAATGAGCAATTTGTAACGGCTCATCCAACAAGCCTCCCATTCGAGCAAACTTACCCTGATCATAGGGAATTAGTGCCATTGAACCTAAAGAAACCGCTGGATGAACTCCTAATACAACAGCTGCTTCTAGGTTTTTCCCCATTTTCTCTGCCCTTCGATGGTATTCCCACAGTCGTTGCCGTGAGTGTAGGCTTACCCCTAGCTTGCCAGGTCCTTTGAGCTGCATCCTATGGTAGCCACAAGTGTCAGCACCGGAAGCCGGATCCTTGGCAGTTACTAATCCCGCTGTAATATATGGACCTGCATCAATTGGAAAATGGGTCAAAATCGGCAGCTTGGTCAGATCTAAATCAGGGCCAGTCAAACAATTTTCTTTAAATGCTGGGTTTTCAATAATCTCAGGCTCAATTGCTCTCTTAATGCGCTCAGCATAAGCTGTAGGCAATTCTTTTTCATCAACTCCTATAGCCATGGCCATCCGCTGGCGAGTAGCAATCGTATTAGCCACAACGCCAAACTCTGATCCAGACACTTTCTCAAAGCGAACTAGAGGGTATCGCTTTTGCCGCTCTAGTTCCATAATAATTGCAGTTGGCTCATACTTCCTGTTTAGTTCCTCCTTAATCCGCAAAACTTCTCTTGGAAACTGCACCTCAAAGCTATCTAAAAAAGCTCTCCAGTCTTGATTCATAAAATGTCACTCCTTAGTTTAATACTCCAGATTTCACCACATTGTCATAAATTATTTTAGTAAGGATAGTTCCACCAATAATACCTGCTATTGTAGTAATGCTAAAAGACACCAGAATTATCGCTATAGGCAGTTTAAGAATCACATGCAGCCCAATTGCTACACAGATGTTGCCAACTATATTTGTTACTGTCTGAGCTAGTAGGTGATGTGACCATTTATCCATTGATAATTTCCAAGAAACTAGGGAATACGCTAAAGAACCTAAGCCGTTAGCTGGTATAAAGAATAGAGCTAATGGTGACAGGCCTGTAGCTACAGCTATAAAAGCCTGAACTTCACCAGTAATAACTCCTGCAGGCTGTCTGAAAAGAAGGACTACTAGCCCGGTAAAGGTGGCCCAGGTTATTCCACCGATAATTACAGAAGCTGGGTTAACTACTGCATCTATCCGGTGAGCTATTTGTTGTACTAGGACAAAAACAACCCCTAAAAAAACCGCACCAACCAATGCTTTTGTATCAAATCTACTAAACTTTTTAGTGACTACTCTTGCTTCTTGATTAGCTATAACTTGACTCATAATAAACACTCCATTCATCTATTTTTTTGTTTCATTCCAATTAATTCCTTCAGTTGTAACAGCCACCCCGTACTCCTTTAAAGCAGTCTCAAGGCTTATGTAACCATTTTTATAGTCATCGTAAACCATTTGCGGGTCCCTTTCATGAGGATTTCCCCACCCACCTCCACCTGACGATAAAAGAGTCAAAGTATCTCCTGACTGTAAAGCACGAGGCGGTGACTTACTTTCTAGAGATTCACTCCCATTTTTTTTGGTAGACAATTGATTTCTATTCAGGCTGCCTGCTTTACCACCCTCTATGCCATAAGGCGCTATTTTCATTCCATCACCAAACATGACAATACTAGGATCAGGACCGTAAAACTGAATCTTGTATTTTACTCCCGGAGCTCCCCTGTATTTACCTGCCCCTGCTGTATCCATTTCGAAGTGATGGCATAATGTTAACAGGGGATATTGCACCTCATTAGCTTCATTGTTTGGGGCACGAACTCCACCATAATTTGAGATAGGAGCCATATAAGGAAATCCATCTTGTCCTTTTTTCCCCCCACCTGAACCTAAACAACAGAAAGCAAATCCTACATAAAACTTTTGATTTCTTGGATCAACACCATAGAAAGAAGGTCCGCAGTAGCGACCAAACCCTGCTGGAATTCTCTCAGGTACTGCATTGGCACAGGCTTTTAAAATAGCAGAGATAATTTCGCTAGCACAATGAAGAGTAGACAGGGTTACAGGAGCTGGCTCAGCAGGGTTAACTACTGTTCCCGGTGGAGCTAAGATTTCAATGGGTCGAAATGCCCCGCTGTTTCTAGGTATCTCCGGTGATAGTGCCCATAATAGTGCTATGTATGCTGCACTTTTAGTAGTAACAAGGGAGCTATTGATAAAGCCTGTTACCTGTTTGTCAGTTCCTGTAAAATCAATAGTAACCTGGCCATTTTTAAAGGTGACTGTAGCCTTAATCTTCACCGGTGTTTCCTGAAATCCATCATCATCGAGCCACTCTTCACCTATATAGGTGCCTGTTGGAAATTTAGATATTTCGACTTTTGTCAAATCTTCTGCTTTTTGAAGAAGCTGGTTTACTGATTCCTTTACATCTTTTAACCCATATTTAGCAAGTAATACTTTTAATCTGTCATGACCAATTTTATTGGCTCCTATTTGAGCAAAGAGATCACTTTTTAGCATTTCTGGATTTCTGGTGTTATAGCTTATTAAATTGAGCACTTCATGGATTATGCTGTTTTGGCTAACTAGCTTTATGGGAGGGATTCTAATTCCCTCCTGAAATATTTCTGTAGCTCTTGTGTTGTAGCTACCCGCCACGGATCCACCTATATCACCGTGGTGCGCACGGCTTACCGTAAAAAATATTAGTTCATCCTGGTAGAAAACAGGAGTTATAATACCAATGTCAGGCAGATGATTTCCACCCCAATAAGGGTCATTGACGATGAAGACATCACCTTCGTATATATTATCCTTGTACTTCTCTAATACTGCCTGCACACTAAATGAGCCAGCAGCAGCTAGAATGGGAATGCCATTTAACTGGGAAACAAGCTCACCCTTATAATTGCAGACTCCACAAGCAAAATCACAGGCTTCAGCAAAGATAGGTGAGCGAGATGACCTCTCAAGTGCAACCCCCATCTCCTGGGAAATTGTATCTAAGCGATGTGCAATCACAGACTGAAGAATAATCTGGTCTACATTCAATTAAAATTCACCTCCTTTGCCGTCAGTATAATATTAAAGCTATTGTCTGCATGAGCCTTTAAATTAGGACTGACAAAGATTGTGGTGTACGTTTTTTCAATTAATGCCGGTCCTATAATCTCAACTCCTGCTTTTAAGCTTAATGATTGGTAAACAGGAATTTTATTAAATGTTAAATCATTATTCCAACAGATTAAACGGCATTCTATCGGAGCAGGTGCCTGATCAAGTGTAGAGTTATTGTTAAGCGAAAAGGGGTAATCAACTTCCTTCTCCCAGACTTCCATGCGTATATTTATTAGTGAACATTCTTGACTTGGTTCAGCATATCCATAGTACTTTTCATGAAGCAGATGAAACTCACTTATTAAATGATCAATGATTTTAGCATCAAGTTTTCCTCCTATAAAGGGAACTGACAGTTGATGATGCTGATCGGTATACCTCATTTCAAAGAAGAACCTGTAATCAATATTTTCTAGAGCCACCCCCTGTTTAACCAACTGTCCTTGAGCTTTAGATTTCAATTCTTTTAAAACCTCATTAATTTCACATGCATTGATTTTAGCTAGACTTCGTATATAAGTTTGCATTATATCCAGTTTAAGATGAGATTGCAGCATTCCCTGAGCGCAAAATACTTCACCAAAAGCAGGAATAACAATTTTCTTCACACCTAGATCTTGAGCTATTTTAGCTGCAAAGAGAGGTGACGCACCTCCAACTGCTCCGAGGATAAATTCTCTAGGGTCATATCCCTTTTGTACAGTCATTAAATGTACTGCATCTACCATTTTAGCCTCAGCAATTTGATAAATGGCAAAAGCCGCCCCTTCAACACTAATGCCGAGAGGATTAGCCACTTTCTCCTTTATTGCCTGGATAGCTAATTGTTTTTTTATTTCCATGCTTCCCCCACCGAAGCTATTAGGTTTAATAAACCCCAGCAGCAGAGCTGCATCAGTAATGGTTGGTTCTTTTCCTCCCCGATCATAGCAGGCTGGTCCTGGAAATGCCTCAGCTGAGTCAGGTCCCACACTAAGCCTCATGCTAGTATCCACAGAAGCAATACTGCCGCCACCAATACCTACTGAGTTGATGTCTATCAGAGGTAGATTGATTGGGTAGCCTGCCACCTCAGCTTCAGGATTAACTTTGATTGAATGGTCTTTAATCAAGCTTACGTCAAAGCTGGTTCCTCCCATATCTACTAAAACTAAATTAGGTTCTTTTAATTCTTTAGCCAGTGCCCTGGCACCACTACTCCCTGCCGCTGGCCCTGAAAAAAGTCCTTTTACTCCGAACTGTTTGGCAAGAGATATATCAGTTAAGCCTCCATTATTCTGTACCAAATGAATATCGCACATTAACCCCTTAGTTTGAAGTATCGATGTCAACTCATTCAAATAATTGGACACTAGTGGTGTAAGATAAGCATTCAGCACCGTAGTAGAAGTCCTCTCATATTCTCCAAGCTTTGGTGCCACTTCGCTGGAAATGGATACAAATACTTCAGGCAGCACTTTTTCCAGGTATGCTTTTACAAATACTTCATGGGAAGAATTTAAAAAAGAAAACAACAGGCAAACAGCTACCGCTTCTACTTTTTCAGCATTTATTTTATCTACTATTTGCTCTAAATTCTCTTTGTCCAGCGCTTGAATAACCTTGCCACTATAATCAATTCTTTCCTTCAGATTAAAACGCAAATAGCGAGGAACTAGAACTGGCGGAATTGGGGCAAAGAAATCCCATTGATTATTTAACTTAGAACGCCTCATCTCTAAAGCATCATTAAATCCAGCAGTAGCAATTAGTGCAGTTTTTACCCCTTTTCTTTGAATAAGAGCGTTAATAGCTACTGTATTACCATGTACAAAACGGTTAATCCTTGGCAAAAACTCCTCCAAGGTAAGATAATAGCCTTCTGCTATCAATTCCAAACCATTGATAACTGTAGCAATGGGATTATCTTTGTTTGATGCAACTTTGACTATTCTAACGTCTCCTTCATTTATAACCATAAAATCTGTAAACGTACCGCCCATATCTATCCCTATCTGAAACACACCACCACTCCTTCCTAGAACACATTAAAAAAAAGTTCTCAGCCTTAAACAAGACTGAGAACTTTACCATCATTCTCAAATTATCACTCTTTCCTAGAGAGTAAACAATCAGTACCAACAAGCAGGTTTCCTGACTCGCAAATCAATGCTCCCTATCTCCTTCCCATTTCCCTAATCCATTGGACCAGAAAACAGTGGTTATATGATAAGTCGCTCCTCGCTAACAGTGGCGGGACCGTACAGGATTTTCACCTGATTCCCTATTATCCTCAAAAAGATGAGGCACTTATTGGAAATATTCACTTAAGTAGATTTTAATTGGATACGGCAAAAAAATCAAGTATAATATTAAAAATATGATATAAATTATGTTTTTAAATAATTACCCATAGATTGACACAAAGTCAAAGTCTTAAGCTATAATAATATTGCAGTAAACCTAGAAATTTCACTTTTATTGGAGGATTATTGAATGTATTCAACATTTCATGTTAGTATTGGTGAAGGAACTCTGTGTTTAAAAGGTACTATTGTAAAAACTCAAGATGGGATTAATATTTATATTGGGGGAGGCAAAAAAACACACATAGGTACTACGGTCATAAGTCAACCTCGATCTAGTTTAACAGGGGATGGTAGTACAAGCTGCACTACCTCTGTGCTAAACATCCTAGGTCACAAAGACGATGAAATTGCCCTACCGATAGCAGAAGAAATATGTAAGCACTTTAAGGAGACAACAGTAGTAACTGCTGGAATACATATAGATAAGGCTACCACACAAGTTATAGAAAAGTTTAAATGGTATGGAACTCAAATTATTCCCCTAATCATAGAACAATTAAATGGGAAAAAGTAAATGTGAGGAGACATTAATCATGAAATTAATTATAGGAATAACTGGTGCAACAGGAGCAATTTATGGAATAAGGATTTTACAGGCTTTAATGGAAAAGGCAGATGTTGAAACCCACCTTGTTATAAGTAAGTGGGGTAGAGTAACTATAGAAACTGAAACGGAGTTTACAATAGATGACTTAATAGCCATGGCTGATTTTCATTACCATGAAGATAACTTGGCTGCTGCCATATCTAGTGGTTCTTTTAAATGTGATGGAATGATAGTAGCGCCCTGTAGCATGAAAACTCTAGCTGGAATAGCTAATGGGTATACAGATGATTTAATAATCCGTGCAGCAGATGTAGCAATAAAAGAAAAGAGAAATCTTATATTGATGGTACGTGAGACCCCACTAAATGCAGTCCATTTGGAAAATATGTTAAAGCTATGCAAAATAGGGGTAACAATTGCCCCACCTGTACCAGCTTTCTATACAAATCCTAATTCATTGGATGATTTAGTAAATCAAACTATAGGACGGATATTGGATAATTTTAATATAGAGATAGACACGCTATACCGCTGGAAAGGTCTATAAAAACAGCAAAAAAGCCGGAAGTCTTACACCTTATATTTTTCTTATTCTTTTGAAGGCTAGAGATAGTGGTAAATGAAATATTTGAGGTTTAATGGAAAAAGTAAAACCAAGGGAAACCCCTGGTTTTAATGAATCAAGAGGATAAATTACGAAAGATATGAGCTAGCACTTTGACATTGTTTTATACAGTCATCTATAGTCAAAAATGCCTTGTTTAACTCATCTCTAACACTTTGATTTTGTGCAGTATCAGCTAATATCCGTATAGAGTTCTGTGTACCTTGACACATATCTATACATGATCGAATAGCTTGTGTTTGACTTAATGGCATATTATTAACTCCTTTCTTGTATCATTGTATTATGATCTTGAATTTGATAAAGCTGCCTGGCACTGTTTAATACATGTATCCATAGAATAGAGTGCTTTATTAAGTTCATCCTTAGCTCTTGGATCAAATGCTACTTCTGATATTTCTTTGATATCACTAAGGGTACCTTTACAATGGGACACACATGAACTAATTGAATGATGTTCTTTTATCAATAATTTCACCTCCTTTCTTCTATATTGTTAGTTTCAATTAGTAACTAAAACATTATTCAGCTATATAATGTCAAATTTATGTATAAAAAAGCGACTTCATCTTGAAGCCGCTTTACAATTATCGTCTTTTATTTAATTCAGCTGCCAAATCATCCAAGGTTATTCCATGATAGGCAAGCAGTACTAACATATGGTATATAAAATCGCCGCATTCATAAATAACTTCCAGATTATTGCTGTTTTTTGATGCAATTATTATCTCAGCTGCTTCTTCACCGATTTTCTTTAAAATTTTATCCTGACCTTCAGTGAAAAGGTATGTGGTATATGACTTTTCAGGCCTCTTTTGTTGTCTGTCAAGAATAACCTTATAAACTGCTTCTAATATAGTTCCCAATTCTTGATTGCTATTTAAATTCTGATCTGAGGTTATAATATGATTATAGAAACAGCTTCTCTCTCCTGTATGACATGCTGAGCCTGTCTGCTCAACTTGAACTAATAAGCAATCCCCATCACAATCATAGGATATATCTAGTATTTTTTGTATATTGCCTGAAGTGGCCCCCTTGTTCCAAAGTTCCTTCCTGCTTCTGCTATAAAACCATGTATATCCTGTCTCTATGGTTTTCGCAAAAGACTCTTTATTCATATATGCCATCATTAGAACTTCACCCGAAACTTTGTCTCTAATAATAGCAGGTATAAGTCCATTATTATCAAATTTTAGATTCTCTATGATATCTTTCACCTCATTGTTTTTCACCTGACTATCACTCCCTGGCTTTTTAAGTATTCCTTTACTTGATTGATAGTATAAGTACCATAATGAAATGTGGATGCAGCCAATACTGCATCAGCTTTTCCCTTTGTCAAAGCCTCACTAAAGTGTTCTAGGATACCGGCACCTCCTGATGCAATGACAGGAATGTTAACTGTATCACTAACCTTACTAGTCAGTTCAATATCGTATCCATCCTTTGTACCATCTCTATCCATACTTGTTAATAGTATCTCGCCTGCACCTAAATTTTCTACTCTTTTCACCCACTCCAACACCTTAATACCAGTAGATGTGCGTCCTCCATTTATAAAGACCTCCCAGTCACCGTTTCCGGTAGATCTAGCATCTACTGCCACAACAACACACTGGGTTCCAAAGCGTTTTGCTGCTGTTTCCACAAGCTTTTCATCTTTTATTGCAGCTGTATTTAAAGAAACCTTATCTGCACCAGCCGCTAGTAGCTTTCTAATATCTTCTATTGTCCTAATTCCACCACCTACAGTAAATGGAATGAACACTTCTTCAGATGTCCTTTTGACTATATCGTATATGATATTCCTTTCTTCATTAGAAGCGGTAATATCTAAGAATATAAGTTCATCCGCCCCCTCTTTATCATAGCGGGCAGCTAACTCTACCGGGTCCCCAGCATCCTGTAAATTAACAAAGTTAACCCCTTTTACAACCCTACCTTTATTCACATCAAGACAGGGTATTATTCTTTTTGCCAGCATCAGCTTTGACCTCCAGCTATACTTATTGCTTCTTCTAAATTAATGTCACCTGTATACAAAGCTTTTCCAATAATTAATCCTTCCACTCCTATAGACTGGAGCTCTTTAACTTTGGTCACGTCTTCAATACCTGCCACGCCACCGGAAGCAATTATCTTGATACCAGTCTTAACAGCCATTTCTGTGATACCTTCAATGTTTAATCCCTCAAGGGTACCGTCCCTTAATGTATCTGTGTAGACAATTCTTTCTATACCTAGTTTTGCCATTTGTAAGGCAAACTCTATTGCAGATTTTTCACTAACAGTCTCCCAACCATCTACTGCCACATTGCCCAGTTTGCTGTCTAGTCCCAAAACAATGGCACCAGCACCAAATCTGTCTACAGCTGCTTCTACTAACTGAGGATTCTTTAAGGCCGCGGTTCCGATAATAAGTCTAGAAATGCCTAATTTAAAATAATGCTCCATAGTTTCAATGCTGCGTATTCCTCCCCCTAATTGGACGGGAATATTAACATTAGAGATTATCTTTTTAATTGCTTCTAGATTTTTTGGAGATCCTGAAATAGCTCCATCTAGGTCAACAAGGTGAAGATACCTTGCACCCATTTTCTCCCACCTTAGAGCTACTTCTGCTGGTTCCTTTGAATAGACAGTCGCCTCATTCATATTTCCTTTATATAAACGGACGCATTGTCCATCCTTTAAATCTATAGCTGGTAATATTAACAATTTAAATCATCTCCCCAAAACTTTTAAGAATAATTTGTCCTAGCGAACTGCTCTTTTCAGGGTGAAATTGAACCCCCATTATATTATCTTTGGCTATTACAGAGCAGTAGTCAATTCCATATTGGGTGGATGCAACAATATATCCTTTATTTTTAGGATTCACATAGTAGGAATGGACAAAGTAAAAATAACTGTTTTCCTCAATACCTGATAACAGTCTATGGTTTTTATTGATAGCAAGAGAGTTCCAACCCATGTGGGGAACTTTTACTGTTGAAGGAATTTTCAAAACCTCTCCATCTATCAAATCCAAACCCTGATATAAACCATTCTCCTCACTACTTGACATTAGTAACTGCATTCCAAGGCAGATGCCCAAAAGTGGTTTGCCATTTTTAACTACTTCTCGAATTGCTTCAATCATTCCACTAGTTTTAAGATTATCTATAGCATCAGCAAAAGCTCCAACTCCAGGTAGGATAACACCATTAGCTCTTGCTATCCTTTCAGGATTAGAGGTAATTGCGGCTTTGTAGCCGATGCCTTCCAAGCTTTTTTGTACACTTCTTAAGTTACCCATACCGTAATCTATTATCTCAATCATATTTACCCACCTACTCTAGAATTCCCTTAGTTGATAAAACAGAATCGGGATTTGCATCTAACTGCCAGCCTGCAGACATACTACGGGCTAACGCCTTGAATATTCCTTCAATGATGTGATGTGTATTATGTCCAGATATTTTATCCACATGAATAGTTATGCCACCATTTAATGTAAGGGCACGTAGGAATTCTTCAACCAGCTCTGTATCAAATACACCCACCCTATCTTTTATGTCATGTACACGATAAGCTAGATAAGGTCTTCCACTAAAGTCAACAACAACTCTTATCAGAGCTTCATCCATTGGAACATAGCTCATTCCGTATCTTTTTATTCCTTTTTTGTCTGCTAATGCCTCTTTGATGCTCTTACCTATACATATTCCTAAATCTTCTACCAAGTGGTGATAGTCAACATGAATATCGCCACTAGCTTCTACATCAAGGTCACACCCACTATGTTTTGCAAAAAGCTCTAACATGTGGTCAAAAAAACCTATACCTGAAGTTCCTGTAAATATTCCATTGCCTTCTATACAAGTTTTGATTTTAATATTTGTTTCTCCGGTTACCCTTTCTATACAGCCTTTTCGCATCACGCTTCACCTCTATTCTAATCTAACTTTGACTGAATTGGCATGAGCATCTAATCCTTCAATTTGCGCCAGATCAATTATTTTTGGGCCCCATTTTTTTAGATTATCTTCAGTATAGTAGATGATACTACTTTTTTTCATAAATGTATCTACCGAAACAGGTGAGTAAAACCTTGCAGTACCACCTGTAGGAAGTATATGGTTTGGCCCAGCGAAATAATCTCCAACAGGTTCAGGACTATTTGCCCCTAAAAATATTGCTCCAGCATTTTTTATTTTAGGCAGTAAATCCAAGGGGTTATCAACTAATAATTCCAGGTGTTCAGGAGCATAAGAATTAGAAATATAAATGGCTTCATTTATATCTTTAGTAAGAATTACAGCTCCATAGTCCTTTAATGATCTTTTAGCTATTTCCCTACGAGATAGTTTTTGTAGCTGAGTTGCTAACTCATCTTGAACTTTTTGTACTAATATTTCACTTGACGTAACAAGGATTGATGATGCCAATGTATCATGCTCTGCCTGAGACAAAAGGTCAGCGGCAACATATCGCGGATTTGCATTTTCGTCAGCAATAATTAATATTTCACTTGGCCCTGCCAACATATCAATGTCAACAACCCCATATACAAGCTTCTTAGCAAGTGTTACAAAAATATTACCTGGTCCTGTTATCTTGTGTACAGGAGCAATATCTTTGTCCCCATAAGCAAGAAAACCAATAGCCTGTGCTCCTCCTACTTTATAAACAGCAGTAACTCCAATTTCTTTAGCAGCTACCAATGTATAAGGGTTAACCGTTCCATCCTTTGCAGGTGGCGTTACCATAATGATATCTTGTACACCTGCCACTAAAGCTGGTATAGCATTCATTAAAACTGATGATGGGTAAGCAGCAGTTCCTCCAGGAACATAGATTCCAACCCTTTCAATTGGCTTATACATCTGCCCTAACATATTTCCATCCTTATCTTTTTCAAGCCATGAAACCCTTTTCTGCTTTTCATGAAACTCACGAATTCTATCTGCAGCCATATTTATGGTTTCTATATAATCCTGATCAACTTGCTGATAGGCAGCGGCAAATTCTTTTTCTGAAACCTTTAATTGTTCTTTTGTTAGCTTAATCCCATCAAACCGTTCTGTATACCTAAGAACTGCTTCTATGCCACTACTCCTTATTTCGCGAAGAATAGCTTCCACATAAGAAGTGAATTTTTCTTCATCGTTTCTTTTTTGATTCATTAGTGATTGCAATTCTTCAAGAGTTAATACCTGTAACATTTTGTTTAGCTCCTTTTATTGACTTGTTCATAACATTTACTAGCAAGATCTTGGATTATTAGATTCTTAATACGATAACTAACCCTATTTGCTATTAATCTTGCTGTAGCTTCAAACATTTCTTCTACTTCTAGAAGATTGTTTTCCTTTAATGTTCTGCCTGTTGATACAATATCCACAATCATATCTGCAAGACCTACTGTGGGAGCAAGTTCTATGTTTCCATGAAGTTTAATAACTTCAACCTGAACTCCCCTGTCCTTAAAATACTTTTTTGTAATCTGAGGAAATTTTGTGGCTACTCTAGCATTGTTGAAATATTTTAAATCAAAATTACCCTTGGTTTCTTTAGCCTTTGCAACTACATCTTGGGGAAAAGCAATCACAAACCTGCAGTATCCAAAACCTAAATCAACTAATTCAAACACATCTGCTCCAGATTCCTCTAGAGAATCCTTACCTACAATTCCTATATCAGCTGCTCCATATTCCACGTATGTAGGTATATCAGTTGGACGACATATAAGATATTTAATATTTTCATTTGAAAATTCATGAAGTAGTTTCCTTGACTCTGTTTTAACCCCTTCTGTTGGTAATCCAATTTTAGAGAATATTTCTAATGCTCCTTCGCCAAGTTTACCCTTTGGTAATGCTATAATTAATTTATCTGAATGTATATTCATATGCTTCACACCTTTTTTTATATCTAATATTAGCTTGCATCAAGTACCATCTTTACAATAATCTAAGAATGTTATTTATCCCTCTTTTAGCAGCATATTCTTCTGCATCCTTTTCTGAGAGGTTCATCAGATCTACTTCAACCACATATCCTTTAGACCGTAAAAGATTTGCTTCTTTAATGACTTCATCCTCTTGATTTCCACATACTAGATAGTCTATTTCAGGCTCTTGTAGATTTGTCTCTCGGCTTAAAGCCTCAAGAACCCTTTCAACACCTATAGCAAAACCAGTTGCTGGATTAGGATAGCCAAAGTTTCCTAGTAAATTATCATACCTACCCCCACCACAAATTGGGTATCCTAGATTTTCACTATATCCTTCAAACACTATTCCCGTATAGTAGTTAAAATCCCTTAATATGCTAAAATCAACAAAAACCCTTTGTGTTACTCCATATGCCTTTAAGGAATTGGTTAGTTCTTCTAAATCCTTAATCGGTTTTTCAAGTTCCGGGTTTGTGATTAGCTTTTTAAGGCTACCAACAACTTCATCTAAGTTATTCTGAGTTGTTATTAATTTGAAAATACTTTCTTCCATTGATTGTTTTTTAAAACTTAATAGGTTAGCTAATTGCACATAATTCTTACGACTTAGGGCTTGCCTTATTTTCATTGATCGCACATTGTCATCAGTACCATTTAGCTGTCTTAAAAGCCCTTTTGTTATTTCCATGTGGCCTAATCCAATCTGGAAGTTCTTCAAACCAACTGTCTGCAAAGCTTTAACAGCTAGTGCAATTATTTCACCATCTGCCTTTGGCCCCTTGGGCCCAATAAATTCAACACCAGCTTGATAAAACTCTCTGTGGCGTCCTTTTTGTATTTCACTTTCATAACGAAACACATTAGCTAAATAAAAAAGCCGCTGGGGTAACTTTTGATCCTTCATTCGGGTTGCCACCAGACGTGCTATGGGGGATGTCATATCAGGCCTTAAGGCTAAAATGTGTCCTCCTCTATCAACAGTTTTTAATAAGCTTAGCGTATCTACTCCAACATTCATTGTTAAAGTATCATAATACTCAAAGCTTGAGGAGACTATTTCTCGATAGGCCCAACTTTTAAATAGATGTATCCATTTTTCTTCCAAATATCTTTTTTTATATGCCTCTGCAGGCAAAAAATCTTTAAACCCTTCTGGAACTTGAAGTCTATTACTATAACTATCCACATAATCACCTTCTGTTGTTTAACGTGATAAAGCATTAACGTAATATTAACATGACCTACTGAAGAGTGTCAATAACTTTTTCAGCAGAAGCCTTCTTTATTTGTCCTCTAATCTGTCTAAAATCAGACGATAGCCATCTGCACCGTAATGTAGGCATTTCTTAACCCTGCTAATTGTTGCGGTACTAGCCCCAGTAACCCCAGCTATATCTGAATAGGTAGCATCCGTCTCCAACATCTTAGCTACCTCCAATCGTTGAGACATAGATTTTATCTCACTTACCGTACATATATCTTCAAAAAAACGATAGCATTCTTCTTCACTTTTTAACAGTAAGATAGCCTCAAAAAGAGAATCAGTAAATTGGTCCTTTAATCGTGGATTATATGACATATATTCCATCCCCCTAGTATTTATTGTTGTATATTTTTCTACATTTCATCTATAATCTCCTTCATAGTTTACAATAGTATGTATCACTACTGTAAAATTTCTATATGTTAAAGTGTTCAAGAGTGCCAGATAACACCTCTGCATAGTACAATGGTTTTTGGAGAAAATAATAATAGTGAGTGAAAGAAAGAAAGGATTTATTAATGGATATAAAGGTAAAAAATAATTTATCCGCTTGGGACAGGGCACTAAGATTTGGGATAGGAGCATTTTTGATAATATTAGCAACAGTCAATCTAGACTTGCCTGTGCTTACAAATTGGATTATTGCAATTATTGGGATCTCACAAATCATTGAAGGCACTATTGGCTATTGACTAATTTATGATTTGATGGGTTGGTCAACCCGTAATCTATAACACTTCAATTAGTGGCATTCTAATCGTTAGATGAACAAATCAGGAGCTAGTTTATGCAAAAAAGCACGGTGTTGCGTAATAATATTAAAAGGCTACAGCCCAATAGAGTATCGAGCTGTAGCCTGATTAGTTTATTTCTACTGTCTACTTGACAGGTAGCAATTCAATAAAAGTTTGTCTTCTTAGTAATTCCTATTTTTCAACCACTTCTTTTCTATGTGATGACAGGTTGTCTTTAGCACCTAAAATATGCCTCTGCATTGCTTGTTCAGCAGCATTAGGGTCATTGGATGCAATAGCGTCTAATATAGCTCTGTGTTCCCGTAAAGCCTTTGGTAATCTTCCAGGTACCATTAATGAATCTCCTCTAGCTTTTCTAAGAAACTGATGAAAATTCGCCAGTACAAACCTTAGTGGTTTGCTTTTGGACGCCTGAAAAATAATACTATGAAATTCTGCATCTAACACCTGAACCTGATCCAAATTTCCTCTTTCAGTATAAAAATCCATTAAATCCAAAGTCTTCTTTAACTCTTGAAACTCGTCATCAGTAATGTTTACAACTGCCCAGCGGGCTGCTAAACCCTCAAGTCTTTTACGGATAATATAAATGTCATCAATATCTTTGTCTGTAACACCTTGGACAATAACTCTCCTATTCGGTAGCGGAGTGACTAAACCTTCTAGTTCTAGTTGTTTGATGGCTTCCCTAATTGGCGTCCTGCTGACTCCAAGCTTTTCTGCCAATTTAGATTCAACAAGAGTTTCACCCGGAATATAAACCCCATTTAAAATGTCGTCTAGTAACCGATTAAATACCATACCGCGCAGTGAGTTCTGGTCACCGCCGCCAGTATATTCCATTACACTAGCCTCCTTGGTTGATATGACCCTTATAGTTTTGACTTAATTGCTTCAGTAATCTCTGTTGTTGAACTGCTCCCTCCCAAGTCACCGGTAAGGAATTTTCCTTCCATTAAAACCTGGTCTATAGCAATTCTTATTCTCTGACCTATATTTTGATAGCCTAGATAATCCAACATCATACATGCTGACAGTAAAAGGGCAATGGGATTGGCTTTGTTCATTCCGGCTATATCAGGTGCACTTCCATGAACAGCCTCAAATACAGCCACATCTTCACCAAGATTAGCTCCAGGAACTAATCCTAACCCGCCAACAAGTCCTGCTGCAAGATCAGATAATATATCTCCATATAAGTTAGGTAACACGAGAATATCAAAGCGCTCTGGAAATTGTACCAACTGCATACACATATTGTCAACTATTTTTTCATTAAATTCAATATCAGGATAATCCTGGGCTATTTCCTTGCAAGATTTCAAGAATAAGCCATCTGTTAGCTTGAGGATGTTTGCTTTGTGTACAGCAGTTACCTTGTTTCTATAATACATTTTAGCATACTCAAATGCAAAATGTGCTATTTTTTTTGAGGCTTTAGCAGTAATAACTTTAACTGCTTCTGCCCTACCCTCATCGATCTGCCTTTCAATTCCTACATAGATATCTTCAGTATTTTCTCTAACTACAATTAAATCAACATTTTCAAACCTAGTTTTTACATTAGGTAGGTTTTTTATAGGTCTTAAATTAGCGAAAAGATTCAATTCTTTTCGTAAAATCACATTCACACTCTTAAAGCCTTTCCCTACTGGTGTTGTAATGGGGCCTTTTAAAGCAACTTTATTTTTTCTTATAGAATCGAGTACTTTAGCAGGTAATGGAGTTCCTTCGGTTTCAATTGTCTTTTCTCCTGCTTCTACTTGTTCCCACTCAAAGGGAGAAGCAGCTGCCTCTAATATTTTTAATGTTGCCTCCATTACTTCTGGGCCTATACCATCCCCTGGTATAATGGTAATCTTTTGCATAATCATCCACCTATCCTTTTATACATTTATTTCCTGTATTCTTAATGGTTAATGCTTAATTCTATTTACCTTGAGTTGTAAAATTTAATAATCCACCAGCTAGTAATATCTCTTTTTGTCTCGGTGTAATATCTAAAATAACAGGAATTGCAACACCCGAAGTTTCATTAAACAATGAACCTTTGCCTTCCATTACCAAGGAATGGACGTCTTTAGCAGATAAGATATCATTCTCTGCTACTTTGTCTATATCTTCTAGTCTTTCAAAAGTTAGTGGCAGTATTCCAAAGTTAATCAAATTAGATTTGTGTATCCTAGCAAAAGATTTTACTATTACTCCTTTAATTCCAAGATACAATGGAGCCAAGGCAGCGTGCTCTCTACTAGAACCTTGTCCATAGTTTTCACCACCTATGATAAATCCACCCTCATTATCTATCGCTCTTTTTGGAAAATTTTCATCAACTGGAGTAAGGCAATATTCTGCTAGCTTTGGTATGTTTGACCTAAATGGAAGAAGCTTTGCATTAGATGGCATAATATGATCTGTCGTAATATTATCTCCAACTATCAGTAAAACTTTTCCTTCTAAGCCCTTGGGTAATGGTTTTGCCGTTGGTACCGGTTTAATATTAGGACCCCTAACAACTTCAACCTTAGAAGTATCATCTAGTGGACTGATTATCATACTATCATCAATTGTAAAATTTTCAGGGTAGTCAATGTCAACTATTTCACCTAAGCTTCTAGGATCAGTTAAAAAACCTGTAACTGCTGTGGCAGCTGCTACTTCTGGACTCGCAAGGTAAACCTCAGCACTTTTGGTCCCACTTCTGCCTTCAAAATTACGATTAAAGGTCCTAACGGATACTGCATTACTCGCAGGGGCTTGCCCCATACCAATGCAAGGTCCACAGGTACACTCTAATATCCTTGCCCCGGCACTAATTAAATCTCCCAAAGCACCATTATCAGCAAGCATCTGTAAAACTTGTTTTGAGCCAGGTGAAATAACCAGGCTAACTTCTGAATGAACTCTTTTGCCCCTTAAAATAGCGGCAACTTTCATTAAGTCTGTATAAGATGAGTTGGTACAACTACCAATAGCTACTTGGTCTACTTTTAGGTTCTTTATTTCTATTACAGGAATTACTGCATCTGGACTATGCGGTTGTGCAACTAGAGGCTGAAGTTCAGACAGATTAATGGTTATAATTTCATGATAGTTTGCATTCTCATCTGCTTCTAGAGGCGCCCATTCTGCTTCTCTTCCCTGAGCTTTCAGAAATTTTAGAGTTTCTTCATCACTAGGAAAAATAGAAGTAGTGGCACCAAGCTCTGCACCCATGTTTGTAATAGTGGATCTTTCTGGAACAGAAAGGCTCTGAACTCCATCTCCTCCATATTCAAAAACCTTTCCAACTCCACCTTTTACGCCAAGCTGTTTAAGCAGATAAAGAATTACATCCTTGGCTGAAACCCATGATGGTAGTTTTCCTGTCAACTCAACTTTCACCACTTTTGGCATGTTTAAGTAATAAGGACCACCAGCCATTGCAACAGCAACATCCAATCCTCCAGCTCCTATAGCAAGCATTCCCATGCCACCTGCAGTAGGAGTATGACTATCAGACCCTAGTAGTGTACTACCAGGTATAGCAAATCGCTCTAAATTCACCTGGTGGCAGATTCCATTTCCAGGTTTAGAAAAGTTAATTCCATATTTTGCAGCAACAGTCTGAATATATTTGTGATCATCTGCATTCTCAAAGCCAGTTTGTAAAGTATTATGATCAATGTATGCAACTGATCTTTTTGTTTTCACTCTAGTCACCCCCATAGCTTCTAGTTGTAAATAAGCCATGGTTCCTGTAGAATCCTGTGTCAATGTTTGATCTATTCTAAGGGCCACTTCATTTCCAGTACATATGTCACCCTCATTACCTAGATGAGATTTGACAATCTTTTCAACTATGTTTAAAGCCATATAATCTACCTCCTGTGTTCTTATTAAAATTCTTTCATTAATATGTGGAGTTATTTTTCTACCACTCATGTATTTCTGCATACAATTATACAACGTATTTTGTTGTTTAGTCAAACACAACTGGTAGTAAGAAATCTAAAATAGCGTCCCCTTTGACGGTTGACGCTATCAAAACATCTTCAAAATTTGTTACGTAGTCTTTCTGCGGCTATATTAAATATCCAGCTAAGTTATAAGCTCTCCTTTAAGAACTGTCACAGCTTGTCCCTTTAATAAAACCCGCTGTCCATCTATGGTAACCTTAACCACACCACTTCTTTTGGAAACTTGTTTCCCAACCAATGGATTTTTGTTTAACCTGTCTTTCCAATAAGGGCCTAAGCAGCAATGAGCTGAGCCGGTAACGGGATCTTCGTCAATACCTACACCTGGTGCAAAGTATCTTGATACAAAATCATGATCACCTTGGTTAGCTTTACTTGTAACTATAACACCTCTATGGCCTAATACTTTTCCCATTGATATATAATCTGGTTGTAAACCTCGAATTACCTCTTCTGTATCATATTCAAATATATAATCCAAACGATTCCTACCGGAATAGATAGGTTCTACTCCAACAGCTTCTATAAGTTCAATAGGCGCCTTTGTTTGATTTTCAGGTTCTGCTGGAAAATTAAGCTCTATCCAGTCGCCTTTTTTGACTGCTGTCAAAAGTCCGCTTTTGGTATAAAACTTACCCTGCTCCTCCACCTTTAAATACCCATTTTCCCAGAGTGTGTGAGCACTTGCTAATGTAGCATGTCCACATAAATCAACCTCTGCAGTAGGAGTAAACCAAGATAAATTAAAACCGTCTTTTTGGGGGTATAGAAAAGCAGTTTCTGATAAGTTCATCTCCAGGGCAACTGATTGCATCCAATGCTTATCCATTGTCTCATCCAATATACATACAGCAGCAGGATTGCCTTTAAATGGTTCATGGGTAAATGCATCTACCTGGTATATTTTCATTTACACCCTCTCCTTTTTCCACATATTTGATAGCTTCCTATATTACAAAAGAAAACATTCTTAGAACATCAAAGTAGTTCTCCGACTTAAATAGAATACTGTTTGGTGAAATCTGTTCTGCTCCTGGATAGAATGATGCTTTATAGGCCATATATGGATGAAAAAATGAAATCTCAACCACAAAATAATCTGGTAATTCAATATGATATTTGCTAAGATCATTTTTTAATGCTGATTCAATACCTTCCTTTATCACATCTACTGCTAATGCTGGATGAATACTTATGGTAGATTTACCTATACCCTTGTTCACAGCAATTGTCTTAATCTGATTGTTAAACTCCAATACGTGATTACAAAGCTGTTCATCACCACTTACTAATATGACTGGAACATTTACCAAAGAAGCCGTATAAGCATTTACTAGAAACTCACTTGCATATTGATCATTAATTATTATGTAATTAACTGTTGTGTCCAGAGTATGAGCCAAAGGGCTACCATTAGAACCAGCAAAGGAATGATAGCCGATCATGGCAATAGCATCAAATGAGCTGTCGAGGTCCTGCATCATTAAAAATGGGTGACCACTAAAAACCCTAGAATACTTAACATTCCTTGGTAATTTACTAACATCAATGTTTCTCCCAGTATCGTGAGCATCCTTTACCCATACTTCTAATGCACCAGCATTGTTAGCTCCGTCACAAACTGCTTTTACTTCACTAGTCATCTGTTCAACAAGCTTTTGATAGACTTCCTTCTCCTTATTCACCTCATCCCAATGAGATGCTCCAGTAACACCTTCCATATCTGCACTTATATATATTTTCATTATGTCACAATCCCTTCCACTTTAAAAATGGCAACGTCAGGGTCTGGTAGATAATCCCAGGTACCTTTAACACCCGAATACATGGCTCCTAACTCTAAATGGAGCATAGCAATCCCGCAATCAAGTCTTTTAGAGATATTATATGTACCTTTAAAATTGTCCATTGAAACTTTAATAGCATTATTCTCCAAAGCAAATCTCCAGGGCTGCCTGTTTACTGCAGATGGTGCTAGCCTCGCTGCCTCTATGGCAGTTTTTTCCCACTCTTCAAGGTTCTCAGGAGAAGATTTTGGTAACAAGATATTTAGATCTTTTCTTTTACGACTAGAAGACATTCCAGACATTAATTTTTCCTGCATTGTATATTCTTGTTGTACATGGCCAATTGGGGTCACCGCCAATACTTTTTCGTGATTATCTATTTTAATATGACTAGCAACTGCTTCTGGTTTAAAAAAACCTCCCACCCAACAGGTTGCCAAGTTTAATGAGGTTGCTTCTAAGATGAGTGCTTCCCCAAGGTATCCGACTTTTTCTTGCACATTTTGGTCATTCATGTCACCTACAAATGCAACATAGGCAGGTGCACCTGTAATTTTCCCGTAAGAACCCACAATACCTTTAAAGACTTCATCAGGGTTTTCCTCAACAATAACAACCCTTGCACCGCTCATAGTGTGATTTAGCTCCGTACTGACCTTTTTTAACTGAGACATGAATTCTAGTGAAATCTTCTTATTTAAAAACTTTCTTCTGGATTTTCTTGTGAAAATCGCATTATACCACTTTTTAACGGGATAATTCATACTTGCCTCCTAGATAATGATTTTTCAATAAAAATCAACTTTTATATGTTTTTGAAAAAAGCAGCAATATGCTATGCTGCTTTACCTACCCTACATAAAACCATTTGTTCAGCTCCTAACCTTAATTTTCTACCTAATTCTTGCGATTATTTCTGAAATAGCTAAAGCCTTCTGTTCTCCATTTTTCATATTTTTAAAGGTTAACAGATTACTTTTTACTTCTTCACTACCTATTAGAATTACATAGGGTATACCAAGCTTGTTAGCATAGCCTAGCTTTTTAGCTATTTTGGTTTCTTCAACATATACCTCTGAAACAATTCCATTTCTTCTTAATTCATTAGCAATATTTATGCAATACTTAAAATCATCATCAACGGGTATAACCAAAACCTGTGACAAGGTTGCTGATTCTGGCTGAATTATATTTGCTTCTCGCAACTGATAAAAAAGTCGTGTCAAGCCGATGGAAATACCAACTCCAGGTAGTTTTTGATTTGTATAATATTCAGCAAGATTGTCATATCTGCCACCTGAACATACACTACCTATTTGTGGATAGTCATTAAGTATGGTTTCATATACAGTACCAGTATAATAGTCCAATCCTCTGGCAATCTTTAAATCAATTGCATAGTTTCCTTCAGGAACACTAAATGCTTTTATGTAATGAACAACCTGTTCAAGTTCCTCTAACCCTTTTTTGTATACTTCATTAGAGATGTTTAAAGATTTCAAGGCCACTATGATTTCAGAATTGCTTCCTTTAATTGCAATAAATTCGATTAGCCTTTCAATAGATCTTTCACTAATTCCTAGATTTTTCAATTCCTTAACTACAGCTTCTTGGCCAATCTTTTCTAATTTATCTATTGCTCTTAAAACTTCGGCCTTATCATTAATCTCGAGTTCTTCAAAAAAGCCATTAAGAACCTTTCTATTGTTAATACGAATTGTAAAGGAATCAAAACCTAGATCCTTAAATGTTGAATAGATAACACTAGGAATTTCTGCATCATTAAAAACACTTAGTTTACCATTTTTTCCCACAATATCTATATCACATTGATAAAATTCTCTAAATCTCCCTTTTTGATTTCTCTCTCCCCTGTAGACCTTGCCAATATGATATCTACGAAAGGGGAAAGTTAGGGAAGAAAAATGCTGAGCTACATAGCGGGCTAATGGAACAGTAAGGTCAAATCTCAATGAAAGGTCAGTATCACCCTTCATAAAACGATAAATTTGTTTCTCTGTTTCTCCTCCCCCTTTAGCCAAAAGTATTTCTGACTTCTCTATAACAGGTGTATCTATAGGAATATAACCATATGTCTCAAAATTATTTCTAATTTTATCAAGCATTTTATTAAATAACAATTGATCGGCTGGTAATAGTTCCATAAAGCCTGGCAATATGGATGGCTTTACTATACTCATTTATACCCCTCCATCTTGTGTAATTGGACTTAATAATCAATGAAAATTATTTCGCCTGTAAAATACCCACATTAATCACCAAATATATACAAATTAAGTTAAATATTTTCATTAATAGTTTAATTCAAACTTAGGAGTTTGTCCAGAATCACCCAGAATGTTTTCAATGCCTAGTCTTAATATACTGGCTATAGCTTCATGGATTTAAGTTTTTCTACAAATGGAATATCGGCTGGCGAAAAATCATAGTTAACCAATTCACTAATACTTACCCACCTATAATCATCGTGTACTGTTGGTTTAAGTATGTCTTCACCATTATATTTAGCCCAATAGCCTAGCAACTCAATAGCTCCATGTTCATAGGAATATTTACTACTGCCAAAATAACCTTCCACAACTATCTCAATTTGAAATTCTTCCTTAATCTCTCTTATTAAGCATTGCTCCGATGTTTCTCCTTCTTCGATTTTGCCACCGGGAAATTCCCATTTATTTGCCAGTTTATCACTTGCTCTTCTTTTTGCAATAAGTATTTTATTATTTTTTACTATGAGGGCTGCAGTAACCTGCTTCATGAAATCTTCTCCTAGAGTTATTTGTTTGGAATTGAGGCTTCACAGGGTACTCCTGTTTGGCATTTGCCACAACCGTATCTAGGTTTAAAACGAGGTACTATATTCTCATCTATAAAATTTGAACATAAACCATGGTCCTTACCTTCCTCTGAAATGGCCAAGGCTGGGCACCTTTTTATACAAGCACCACAATTATTACAATACTCATATATATCCTTATATGGCCGCTCAGTAATAGGAAATTTAATATTTGTAATAACACTACCATACCTGCCTGCACAACCCTTCTTCGTAATCAGAGACTTGCTAAGATTGAAAGTACCTAATCCTGCAATGAATGCAACATGCCTCTCAGACCAATTACTTTTTCGGTTGACTACACTAAAACGTGTGTCTAATGCAGGGGCGATAGCCTTTCCACCTAAACCTTCCAATTCTTTTATTAGATAGCTGGCTAAAGCATTATTTAATGCTTGTCCTTCTATTCTGCCATATAACCATTCAGTAGATGGGATTTCTTTCAACAGTCTGTTAGATGCTATTACACGATGGCTAAAGGGCAGAAAGTATGATATTACCACCTGAGCACCATGTAACCATTCTACTGGTTCCATATGATGGGGCCCAATAATTTCTTCTTTCTTCAATTTCTGAAAAATCTGATCCTCAGCATGGGCAACCCCAACAAGTGGTGTTTCGAATATTTGCATTTCACCCAATTCATTTACACAGTTCATAGGACTACAAAAAATGAAATCTGCAACCTTTTCTCTAATATTTTCTACACTTTGCAAGATCGTATTCCCCCTCTAATATTTACTTGCTTCCTAAACTGAAACAGTTATTCTTGCTTTTCACAAAGCCTAATATTATAAAAACTGACCTTGTTTTAATAAAGGTCAGTTTTATATATATATAAATATGCACTTAATACCACATGGGAACAGCTGCAACAGCACAACCAATAGTTTTTACAGTATGTTCCGCACATGATACTGATATATCTTTTACTTCCATTTCCCGCATTTCAAAAGATTCCTTGACCATGTTAATGATTTTTTCTTCTGCTTCTTCCTTTTTCATTTTGCCAACAAGTTCCATAATTATTCCAAAGGAATCTTTAGATCTTCCAACTGCAACTGCAGCAGATATAGTAACACCTGGTTCTTTGGAAATAATTGTACCGTATGCTGTTGGTACTAGCCCACCCAGAGGCAACTCCAATTCGGCAGAATACTCAGCACCTGGTGGAAGAATACTACTGACCTTTAAAAGATTTATATTTCCTATGTCTGCATTTAAAAGAGCTCCATCAAAAGCAGTTAACTCTGTTTCACCTTCTGAACTTCCACTTGTTAGAAAAAACTTTTTTGGAATCGGCAACATGATTTTTCTCCTTTTCAATGTAAATATTTACACACGTTCTATCCATTGAACTTTGCAATATTTCTTCCATAGTATATTTCTAACATCTCTTTTTTTATTCTATGTTTTATTTTTTTCTTTTCTGATGCTTGTAGGTCCTTTTTGGCAACACCAAATAGATAGTGATCCAAGTCATATTCTCTCAAAATCATTTTAGTATGGAAAATATTCTCCTGATAAACATTCACATCTACCATTTGATAAGTTTGTCTAGTTTTACTAGCCATAAAGTTTTGAATAGAATTAATCTTATGATCCAAAAAATATTTTTTCCCATTGACATCTCGAGTAAATCCTCTAACTCTGTAATCAATTATTGCAATGTCTGGTTCAAAACTTGTTATTAGATAGTTTAATGTTTTTAAAGGTGATATTTCTCCACAGGTGGAGACATCTATATCCGCTCGAAAAGTACTGATGCCCCTATCTGGATGACTCTCTGGATATGTATGAACAGTAATATGACTCTTATCTAAGTGACCCACAACAGCTTCTGACCCAGGTCCTGGTGATTCATTATCGTTTATATTCATATGATCTTCTTTATTTATTTCATTTTCTGCCACAAGCATTGTAACGCTTGCGCCCTGAGGATCATAATCTTGATTAGCAACATTAAGGACATTGGCACCAATTATTTTCGCCACATTATTTAGTATGTGTACTAAGCGATCAGCATTATATTCTTCATCAATGTATTCAATATACTCCTGACGATGGGCTGGATTTAATGCATAACATATATCATAAAAATTGAAACTTAGAGTCTTTGTTAAGTTATTAAAACCATATAACTTTAATTTCCTATTGATGGGCTTTATTTTCATTTTTTCCCCTTTCCAAGAAGAAGATCCCTTTTATCTCTAAAAATATTGTGTGGTTTAGACTAAAAAATATGCATTATGGTATTGCAGATGTTTAGTCATAATTCAACATCTATCAATACAAAAGGTGATTGTTCTATATAAATATACAACAAATAGATCTCTAATAAAAGAGAATTATAGTCTTTCTCTGTGTGGAGCTATCTACACACAGAGAAATCTGCAAACCATGATGGGTGTTGCTGGATTTTCCTTATCAAGTATTGTATAATTTGGTAAAAAGTTATCTATAATAAATAATAGACAAAAACTAATATGATAAATAGTAATTCTTTAAGGGGTGACTAGTATGACCTACGATTCATTAATAGATCCTAAGGATTCTAATAAATTGGTAAATAGGTATACAATAAAGGAAGAGATCTTTAGCAGTATAACTCATGGTATTGGAGCTTTGTTAAGTATAGCAGCTCTGGTAATTCTTGTTGCATTCGCCAGCATTAACGGAGATGCCATGCAAATTATAAGCTTCAGTATATATGGTTTTACTTTATTTTTTCTTTTCACATCTTCCACTCTTTATCATAGTATTTTCCATGAAAAAAGCAAACATGTATTCAGAGTACTTGACCACGTATCAATTTATTTGGTCATTGCTGGAAGCTATACTCCAATTGCACTAGTAGCTATGAAAGGTACATGGGGATGGATAATTTTTGTTCTAATATGGTCTTTAGCTGCTCTGGGAATTGTATTAAAAATCTTTACTATGAATAAATCAAAATATTTTTCAAGTTTTCTTTATATACTTATGGGATGGTTAATAGTAATCGCTATCAAGCCTATGCTAAATACGGTACCTCCAGGATTATTTTTGTGGTTGCTAATTGGTGGATTAACCTATACATTAGGCATAGTATTTTATATATGCAAAAAAATACCATTTAATCATGGAATTTGGCATATATTTGTTTTGGGAGGAACAATAATTCATTACTTAGGTATTTTATTCAATCTAGCATTGTAGAACTATCAATATCTAAAACCTTAAGATTAACGTCCCTATAACGTTATCAATTGGCACCGCGCCAATTTGCCTGCTATCCTTGCTATAATTCCGATTATCTCCCATTACATAAATATAATCTTGAGGTACCACTATTACCTCATCTGTGGGATAAAATGCAGGCTCTTTTATATATGACTCTTTCAAAATCTCTCCATTAATATATACATTTCCTTCTTTAAACTGAATTGTATCACCAGATTTAGCTATTACCCTTTTTATCCAGTATATACTTTCATTTTCTCTATTAAATAATTTGTTTGCTAATGAATTATTCTTAAGATTATCAGTTATATCATCAATAATTGTACGTTTCCTATTGACCCTACTATCAATAACAACAATATCTCCATAATTAAGTTCATATTTAAGTGTTCGAACTAGCTTGTTAATAATAATCTTATCTTCATTGTGTAGGGTAGATTCCATTGATTCCCCGATAACCAGGGTAGGTTGCAAAATAAATATACTAATTATTAATGCTAGAGTAATGGCAATAAATATATGTCCTATCCAGCTTACAAGTTGTTTTAGCATCAACATTACTATTACCTCCATCTGTAAAGCATATTTTAAATGTAATCCCAGCATTAATCTACTAGAAATAATTATACCATAAAACTAGATTATTAGATTTCATTTAAGTCTAAGCACCTAATTTTATAGGTATCATAATTTAAAAAAAGTAATTTTATGCACTAAAAGTTATTTTTCTCTTTTAATTTTGCTAAGTATTGGTTATACTAGATTTGCCTAGAAAATGCTAAGGTATACACTTTAACCTCCTCGATTCCTATGGTCAGGGAAGTTTATTGGATTAGCTTTGCACCGGGCAATAAATTTTTGGAGGTTTTTTCATGGAAGATAAAAATTTGAGTTGTAAGGATTGTGGAAAGGAATTTGTGTTTTCTGCTTCAGAACAGGAATTCTATGCACAGAAAGGTTTTACTAATGAGCCCGGTCGTTGCCCTGAGTGCCGATCTGCTAAAAAAGCACAAATGAGATCAAATAGGGGTGGAGGAGGATACGGTCGTTCATCACAAGAGCGAGAAATGCATCCTGCTACCTGTGCTACTTGTGGCAAATCTACTACTGTACCTTTCAGACCAAGTGGAGATAAACCAGTATACTGCAAAGATTGTTATCAACCACGTAAAAATAATTGGTAGATATTACAAACCTTTTTCAGTAACATTCTGAAAAAGGTTTTATTCTTTTGGTAATTGATCACGGCTATAGACACTTTATCCTTTTGAGTATGTTTCTTGACAAATATAAAAAATAATGGTAATCTATTAAATGTTGTATATGTGAAGTTTCTTTTTCACATATTATAAAGGGTAACATTTTTTGGTGAATGATACTCCCTATAATGTGTGAAGTCTTTTCTTCACTATCCATCAAAACAAATCAACAAATATTTGGAGGTTCTAAAATGCAAACAGGTACAGTAAAATGGTTTAATGCAGAAAAAGGTTTTGGTTTTATTGAAGTAGAAGGTGGAGACGATGTTTTCGTTCACTTTTCTGCAATTACAGGTGACGGTTTTAAAACGCTAGATGAAGGACAGCGTGTAGAGTTCAACGTTGTTCAAGGAAATCGCGGACTGCAAGCTGAAAACGTAGTTAAAGCATAAAAATACTGCCCTTCATGGGCAGTTTTTTTAATTCTGATAGAATAACATTAATCGTAGCCTATTAGGCTTAATTTTTCTTCTTTTGGTAATTGCTTTATGAAGTATTCTCTTTGTAAAGCTTCTCTCTTGGTTGTGAATTCTTCAAAATGTTTTAATATAACAGGGTATCTAGCACGTGTATATTTACAGCCCTTTCCTTGATTATGTTTTTCTAACCTTTTCTCAATATTAATGGTGGAACCCGTGTATAATGTTCCGTCTTTACATTCAATAATATAAACATAATACAATAATAAGACCTCTCTCTAATTTAGTTATATTTTTCCTTCTGAAAATGTGCTTTGCAATTGATATATTTATTTGCTCAAGCAGTACCACATGGGTTCTTCATTAGATCATTCCTCTCCAGATTGTACTCTATCATCTCATTGCCCATTAATAATATTACTATTGCAATTGGTATGATATCACGAAAAAATTCTAGTCAATTTTAAATAGTGACCAAATAGAAATTTTATCTTGAGTAAGTAACCATATATCTTTATAGACTTTTTGGGGTAGTTTGATCAAGGAGTTAGCTTCTTCAAAATCCTCCTTTGTCCATACTGGAGAGGTATCCCTAATCAATAATGAACACGGATATCCAATTGGATAATTTAATCCAGTCTTAGCTTTCTTATCTAACAAGTCATTCAAAACATCTAAATATTTATAAAAACTTTCAGTTTTATGTCCAGTACTATTAGACTTACCCAAAAGAATTTTTGCTTTTAATTCATCATAAAAAAGATGAGTAACCTCCATACCCAGCCTATTTCCTTCTGGATCTTCAAGGATGGCATCAGGACGTTCTTGATAGCAAACAACCTTATATTCAACACCAAAAATCTCTTTGAATGAACATATAAACAATTCAATAGCAGCTTTTTCTAGCATCCTTTTTTCAGATTGGTTTTCATTCATTTAATCTACCCCTATTTTAACTCTATACAACTACAATATCATGTCATTATCCTCATTTCAATTTCTTTTTGAATCCCTGGTGTGTATCAGGATTATATCCTACAGTTTCATAAAACTTGCAAGCATCAATCCTATTATTATCTGTTATAAGAATTATTTGGGTACAGTTTCTTTCAGCAGCAATTTCTTCAAGTTTAGATATTAATGCCTTACCAATACCCTTGTTTCTAGATTCTTTATCCACTATCATATTTTCCAGCACCATGAAAGGTTCACAAGAACCATATAGTTCTTCACAGATTACTCCCATTACAGAACCAAGTAGTCTATTGTTTTCAACTGCACTAAGTAATACATGTGTATCTGCTTGGCATATTTTATTAAACTGATTGTTCATTTTATCAATACATGAGTCTTCATTCCAAAATTGTTTGTATAACTTCGCTAATTGAGGGATATCACTTGCAATCATTTTTCGAATAATCATTTTATAAATCCCACCTAACTAACAATTATTTATCCGATGACTATCGCCACTAAGACTCCTATCTTCTACAAGTAGGAGATAAGTGGCGCTACGTCCCTGGATAACGGTTTCTAAAACTCAGATGGAGTCAAAACTCCACCTGAGTTCAAGAATCCTGTTTATGCTTTCTATAAGCCCTTCTTTCAGCATACTCCGCACATAATCCACAAACTGCTATTTTATTTCCTTCCTTATCCAAATAGTATCTTTTATCCTGAGTTGGCTTATTACAGAAATAGCATTTATCCCCTAGAAATATCCTTTTAAAAAATTGAAACATAATCATCCCCCGTTCCTATAAACTTTCATAGGCATTCTTCCTCGCGGCTTTTAATTTAAAATTAAAGCATCTCTACACTAAGTGGTTTATATTACCCTTAATCCTTTATAGACTTAAGTAATTTTTTTAAACCAAAGGTTAGTAATACATATATGATAATTATAATTACCAGCGTAATAACTCTTTCTTGCATTGAACCGTCTGCAAGTAATACTGGGCCTATTCCAAAAAAAGTAACTAATATATATAGCAGAGCAAAAGTTCCAATAATGATGGGTTTTTTCATAATCATACTTCTCCTTATTTTTCATTGTTTTTATATATTATTGTACTTTAACTCAGCTTTGTAAATCTAGCCCTTGATTGTTCTTATAAATAATGCCAACTTTCACTTCACAACCAAATAATTGTTGTAACATTAAGGCTAATTCATCTCGAGCTAAGATTACAGATCCATAATTATCATTTATAAAACCATCTATTGGAAAGAAGATATTTGTGCTTCTTTCAGTAATTTTCCCTTGTTCACTTTGTCTCCATATCCATCTTCTTGTTTTAATATTACTCCCACTTGCATACACTAATTCTCCAGTTTCTAATAATTCGGGCTCTGATGCTCCAAAGGGGATGAAACTATCACCAGTCGCAGAAAACCTGACTGTGATATCATCCTGTACCAAGTCAATGTCATGTGCACCAATTGGTAGTATGTGTTTAATGGATATAGAATTAGCTAAATCCACAACATTATTTATATTTGGAATTTGGTTCCCTTTTAGAATCCTGGTTACTAGTGCTTCTACAGAAGGTGCAAATTTATTTGGGTTAAACCCTAACTTTCCAAAGGCATTTCTGTATGGAATTATTTTAGGATGTTCTTTGATATTTTCACCTTTTAGTTGTTCGCTAATTTCTCGTATACTATTTTCTAACATATCTTTAATCTCATTGTTTTTTGTTGCATTATCTACTCCTCTTGCTACAACTACACCAAAACATACATCCTCCAATGTTTTAAATACATTCTCTTCTACCGTAAATCTCATAAAGTATACCTCCAGATATTTTCTTTCATTATTATCATAAGCAGTTTCAAAATGATTTCACCCAAAAGAAATAGCTCAGTTATTTAGCAATAAATCTTCATAACTGCACATATTTGTTTCTAGAGCAGTTTTACGGAACACTAAATATAGCTCTGCTTTAGTTGCATTTTCATAAGGCATTACAAACAGCGCACCAATTCCCAGAGCCAAAATTCCAAGCAAGTACCATCCAAGAAAAGATAGATCCAATACAAACATCTTAAATTTATGCCCCTTCGTCATTTTGTCACTAAGTTTAATTGCTTTTTTGGCTCCTATATTGGGATTATCCGCCAAAATATATGGTACCATTCTATATGCATATAGTTTAATAATGCCAGGAATAATCAAAAGTAAAAACCACAAAAAGTTTTGAACTCCTTTCAGCAGCATGGTAAAGACTATTCCAAAATAATTTTGCCCATTAAAGGCAAACCTAAAGCATTTTTTATTATCCTTGTATTGAGCGGATTGCACAAAGTACTTTCTGCCCCCAACCTCTAAAGGGTACCCTAAAAAAATACGTAATGTGACAGCAAGCATTATAACTCCTATTGCTGCAATTATAATAAATATTATGGAATATAAGACATTCGGATCAGTAAAATCAAAAGCCATGTTGTTTGTTGAGTCACTACTTCTGCTGCTTCCCCCGCCTATTCCACTATCTTTACCTCCTACTAATAGAATAACCATACTTATTAAGAATGCCTTCCAATAGATGTTTTTCAAAACCGCCTTTGCTCTTTCTTTAAGTTCTTTTCTTGTCCACATATCTACTTTCCTTTCTAATATTTATTTTAAAGGTTAAATTAACAGCACCTACTGGTCGAAAACTAGCTCCGCCTGCAGCTAATGGAGATGCTGTATTTGCACATAACGGAGGGGTATCTTTGGTTCGACTAACGCGGTAATATAATAAACTCCAACTTGGTAGGTACTTGAAAAAAAATCTAGTAGTTAAAACCCAAAGACATCGAGGTTAATATAAGAATAAAGTATACAAAACTATTTCTATTTATTAGCATTTAAATGATCTATCTCCTCAAAGAATTTGATTTGTGGTTTTTACTAATCACTATCAATCATATTCATGCTGGATATTCCTGTTTTCATAACAAGTCCTCTTATCAAGGGGTTATACATAAAAGGTGCTTTTAAGTTTTTGGTAAATATATTAAATTTTAAACCTTTGGTGTTTTGGATATAGTCTGATAGATAGTTTTCTGATTTGCTCTTTAAGCTTTTAGCTAAAGCCAATGCACTTCTAAATGAATAGCTTAAGCCTTCAGCAGATGTTGGACTAATCCAGCCAGCTGCTTCCCCGATAAACATTACATTGCTTTCACCTAAATAGATTTGAGCTCCAGTTTCGGGTCGAATTATATAACAACCATGTTTCTTTACTAATGTTTTTAATTCAAATCCACAAGTTGACAGTTTCTTTTTTAATAAGTTATATTTGTAGCCAACATTCTCTTTTACTGGTACAGCTGCTCCGACCAGCAGATAATCTTCCTTTGGAATAGTCCATGAGTAGAAATCTGTAATTTCACTATCGAAAATTGCTGAAAAATAAGGTAAAGTATCTTGTACCTTATACCACTCTTGTATTGCTACATATTTTTTTTGAAACAGTAAGGGGGCCAGTTGCCTGCGTACGGTTGAAAAAGCCCCATCTGCACCTACCAGTATTCTTGCCCTCTCAATGTACTCTTTTCCATCATAGATAAGCTTAATATTGAAGTTTCCCCCTGTACGTTCAAAAGTTTTAAACTGAGAACCACATCTTATGTCAACAGATGGTGGAATTAATGATACTAACCACGAGTCAAATTTTCCTCGATCTATATTAATATAGTGTCTTTGGTAGTATCTTTCAATATTACTTTGTAAGTCCATAGTTCTTACCGTAAATAATTGGGGGCCTACTAATACCCTTTTAGGAACTCCAAGTCCTAATTTTCCCAGCATATATTGAGCATCAGGGGCAATAAGACCCCCACAACACTTTTCATCAGTTCCATTCTTTTCATCTAAAAGCTGTCTCTTATCAATTAATAACACCCTAAATCTATTCCCAATCAGTCTAGCTAAAGTAGCCCCTGAGGGCCCTGCTCCTACGATTACCACATCATACATTTTATCTCCTCCAAGCTCAAGAGCTATGCTTATTTATGTCCCATCTCTTAGGCGCCCATCTGTAATAGAAGCATCAATTTTATTGTTTTTGTTGCATTATCGATTCCTCTGGCTACAACTACACAGAAACACACATCCTCTAATGTATCAAATACATCTTCCCCTAATAAAAACCTCATAAAGTACTCCTCCAGATATTTTTTCATCATCTCAAAACAGTTTTCTAGATTAAAATTAATTAAGACTTACTAGTAACATTATACCAATTATTAAATTTTTAATCATGACAGAATCATTCTTTTTTTCGATATTTAATTTTACTTTCTTGTTTTGGCTACTTTGATAATAAGCTAAACAAAGCATCCAAAATTTTAAGCCCAAAAGAATTTGGGGAATTTGCTGTCTTAGCCAAGGATCTAGTTTTCTTTATGGTAAAGCACGGAGATATGTCTACTTCGGAAAGAGAAAAATTGGGGCAAGTGGATGTTACAAAGCTAACACCTGATCAACAAGAGGAATATAATGAATTAGTAGCTAAAATTCAACCATACTTTGATCGGTTAAATAAATAAGAAATGTGGACAACGGGTAATATCCGTTGTTTTTCTTTATGCTAATTAAAACTGTTCTTAGATCTGCATCATTACAATTTGCATTCTTTGACACTTTCTTCGCTCTATAATACTTGCTTCCAGCATAATATTATTTAGGGGAGGTGTAATACTCATATGGGAATTAGTAATGAAAAAGGTGTTCTTTATTGGGAGTTTTACGGTGCAATAGTAATAATTATACTTGGGTTTGTCTTTCATTTTGCATTCTTTTGGTTCAACCAATGGAAGCCCTTAGCTTTATTCTTTGCCGTAAATGAAAGTGTTTGGGAGCACTGTAAGATAGGTTTTTGGCCTGCTTTACTTTTCTTTCTAGCAGAATACTATTTTATAAAGAACAAAGCAAATAATTATGTTCTAGCAAAAGCTACTTCGCTTTTTATCATCCCTGCTACAATAATTGTAATATTTTATACCTATACTGGAATAATAGGCTTCAATCTATTCCCCATAGATATTAGTATATTTTTCATTGCTGTTATTTTAGGACAATATGCAAGTTATAAATTACTTGTCGCCAAACCTTTAGGTCGATATTATGGATCTATGGCAATAGTATTAGGCATTATCCTCGTAATCTCCTTTTCAACATTTACATTTAAGCCTGCCTCAATACCAATATTTATTGATAATAATTCGGGAAGCTACGGTATACCCAACTCTACTCTAGAATTGTCAAATTAATTATGCGGTGCTAATATGCTATACAATCAGACATTTGCTATTTCTTGGTATTAATTATATATAATGGAGAACAATATTAGAGACTATCTTTCAACTCCATCAAAAGGTGCTTTTATCAAGAAAGGAGTTTGTGTTATGGAAGTTGTGACTAGAGCAGTTATAGTGTATATCTGGTCCTTGATTCTTCTTCGTTTGTTAGGTAAAGGACTAACGTTCCAACAAAAACCATATGATTTTGTAGTGATGATGTTGATAGGTTCAGCTTCAGCAGCACTAATAGTCAACCGAGATGTTCCTCTTCTAAATGCGCTCGTAGCCTTAGGTGTCCTAGCTTTAATGCACACACTCATAAGTGTTGGTACTTTAAATAACTATTTAAAGGATATTTTAGGTGGACAACCAGACCTACTAATACGCAACGGTCGTATAGTTAAAGCTAATCTAATTAAGAACCAAATTAATATGAATCAACTCATGGCTGGACTTAGAATAAAGGGTTATCACCGAATACAAGATATTGAATTTGCTACTCTAGAAGCCAATGGCCAACTATCGGTTATTCCAAAGTCTCAAGCCCGCCCTGTCAAACTTACAGATCTTAAAATAGACTCAGGTTATGAAGGTATACCTACACCTCTAATAGTTGATGGTAAAATTTTTAAGGCTAACTTGCATAATTTAGGTTTAAATAACAAGTGGCTTGAAAGCGAACTCTCTAAAAGGGGGTTAAAAGAGCCACATAAAGTACTATTAGCCCTGCTCGATACTGATGGTAGTCTCTATATAGCCGAACAACCCCCCATCAATTCAATTAAAGCATTTTTTGTAGGAGAAGGTAAAGATACACCCCTTAAAAAAGGCTCTTAATTAATTTTCTCACTCTTTATCCAGTTTTTATCTGTTTTACTTATTCCTTTCGAATATTAGTTCATAAAACTCTGCTGCACCATATCCGCTTATAGCTGGTGCAAAAATTTGAACTAACCTCCAACCTTCCCTTGCGTACTGTTCAATGATTTCATGATAGTCTTCCTCAGGCTTTCTTCCTTTAAATCCTGACTTAAGCTTTATTTTAATAAACCTATATTCATACATTGTTTTACACATTCAACTCCTTCCAAATAAACTTAGAATGATGTTTTAAAAAAGTTGTAGAAGTAGAACAGAACTATATAGTATAATTGCACCATAGAAGGTATAAGTCAAATAAAAGGATGGTTACTTAATATGCTAAGAGTTGCTCTTATTTCTACAAATTAAATAGTGTTGAAATATTTTAAGAGCAACGGTAATTCATGATTTATGTTGAAGTAAAATTTTATAAAAAACTTTACGCCGTGTATCTTTAAAATGCATGGTTTTTTTGTGCCTAAATTTAACTTGTTAGGAGGTTTTTCCTCATGTTTAGAAATAAAACACTAATAGGCTTAAACCTTGCTGTATTTCTTATGATGCTGGGAGTGGGAATGATAGTCGCCATACTTCCACAAAAGGTTATTGTCCTAACCGGATCAGGAGAGTTGGTAGGTATTTTAGCTTCCGCTTTCGCACTTTCCTACATACTCTTTCAGTTGCCTATAGGGAATCTATCAGATAAGTTCGGATTTAAACAATTCTTAATCTTTGGCTATATTCTATGTACAATGACTGGATTGCTTTTTTATTTTACTAAAAACGTTAATATTATTTTCCTAGGTAGACTTATGCAAGGTATTGGAGAGGCACCTATTTGGGCACTTGCCCCAGCACTTTTATCAATAAAGTATCCACTCATAAAAGGACAAATTATGGGACTATATAATGCGTCCATCCATATTGGCCTCACAATTGGCCCTATCCTTGGGATTGTGTTTGCTACTCTTTTGTCCGGAAATGAAGTCTTTCTCTTTTATGCAATCGTCTGCTTTCTTGGATCATTAGTTATTTATTTTATGGTGGATGATGTTAATTCAGATGAGAGAGGCACAATAGAGCCAATAAGTTTCAATAAGATAGTCAAGATAGCTGCTAACCGAGAAATTCTTGTTACTTTACTAGGAATTACAGTATATGGTGCGGGATATGGAATATTCCTTACTGTCATCCCCGCGTTTTTAATTACCTTAAAGAATTTCAATGAGATACATATAGGAATTTTCTTTTCTCTTTTTTATGCTGCAATAAGTATTTCCCAAATAATAACTGGTCCATTATCAGATAGAATGGGACGAAAAATCTTTATGTTAGGAGGATTAGTATTAGCTTTATGTGGAATTATAATATTCCCCATTCTAGTTCTTCCTTGGATAAGTATAGTACTATTCGTTGCAAGTCTTGGACTTGGTGTGTTCTATCTCTCATCCATGGCCTTTCTTAATGAGGCTGTTCCGAATTCTTTAAAAGGCACCATTTCAGGAGCATATTATCTTTTTTGGGGAATAGGCATGTTCTTTGCACCCCTGATAGTAGGTAGGGCAAGTACAGTATATAGCTATAAGACTGGTTTCTATTTATTTACTGCTGCTGTATTGCTAGAAGTATTAGGTATGCTCATTTATTTTAGTAAGGTACGAAAATAATCTATTATATTCCAGACCTTTTACCTGTTATTTCTTCTATTTTTACTTTAATAATTGCTATTTGTTCAACTGCCTTATCCAAGTAGCTGAATGAGTTATTGCATGAATACTTTCCCATAATTACATCTAAGGCTTTTTTCTTCTCTTCCAAATCTTCAATTATATATGCTTTTCCCAAACCTATAACACTAGAAAAGTTCATACTCCAGTTACAAGGATTTTCTGATTCTTTAACTTCATAATCTACACCAACTTCAAAGCAGATCTTGTTATTTGCTTTTATGAATTCAATTTTTTTACCTTCTTTAGCTGAATGAAGATATAAGCATCTATCTTGATATCCAAAATTCATTGGAACTACATAAGGTTCATTTCCTCTGCATAAACCAATTCTGCAAACTTCAGCTCGGTGTAACACTTGCTCAATATCTGCATTATCCTTGATTTCCTTTTCTGCCTTTCTCATTATTTAACCCTACTCTCTTATTAGTGACGTAACTATTTTTTCCTATTCTTTTCAACTCTTAATTAATCTTAATCTGTAAGCATTCATAGCCGTTTTTCCCAGGTTATCCAACAATCTATAATTAGCAAATGCTCCAATAGGTGCTCCTATTATGGGAACTAACTGAAGCATTTTAGCTATATCAATATAATCCCTATATTCCTGCTGAAATTCCTTCCACTGAAATAGGTTCATGTCCTTTGGCAATTCTTGCTTTTTATTTTCCCAGTCTGATATTTGTTTATATACCTTATTTCTCTTTTCTTGGCTTGAAAAAGCTAATTGAAAAATATATAGAATATATATTCTTTCTTTATAGTCGCTTACGTTAAAACCATAAAGACTAGCTACATTAAAAAGAAACTTTATTTTTAGGCTTAGTAATACAGGCAAATCCGCAAGTCCTAGGAGGATGCCCCCGTAACCAGTTCCAGCACCGCTAATTGCAGCAGTTCTCTTATAAAAAGCAATGCTTTCTTTTACTAACTTTTCACGGTCTTCTAGCGATACCCCTACTAAAGGTTTTTTTGTGATGAACCCTGATCCGAACAAGACCGCTTTTACCATGTTCTTTATTGTACCTGTAATTACTTCGTGGACCTTATCCGGGACTATGTTATTAACTCTATTTTGCACACCCTTAGTTAAGCGGTTTGATAAGGATGGCTTCTTAACCATCTTTATTTGCCACATAATAAGTTCTTTTAATATAATTTCTTCATATGTTTTCGTTTTAATTACCACCATTAAAATAGCATCTTCTTTGTTTATATTAGCATTTATTTACTGAATTCTCCATGGCAGCCATGAGATTTCTGCGAAACATATTGTAATTTACACCGACTAAAGCGTATCCCAAGTATTTATTAAAATCCTCTTCAGTCAGCTTGATTAAATTATTCATATTAAAAAATTTATTTAAGTTTCCAAATTGTTCATTTAGGCTCCATCTATAGTTAGATTTAACCCCTTTATTATCAAGTTTTTTATTCCAGGGACAAGCCAGCTGGCACAAATCACATTCTAAAATTTTGTTTCCCATCACATTCTTTATCTCTTCAGACAGTTCTTCACCTTCTAGTAAACTTGACAAGCATCTAGATACATTAAGTTTATAAGGTTCTTCTAATGCATTTAATGGACACGCAGTTCTACAAGCATCACAATCTCCACAAAGATTTTTTTGAGGTGCAACCCTGTCGTATTCTAATAATGCATCTGTAATAATACCCCCTAAAGCAATAAAACTGCCATACTCTTTTGAGATCAACAAGGAATTTTTTCCTTGCCAACCAATACCTGCACGAACCGCTGCAAGCTTTAGAGGTAATATAGATTTATCAGAATAGCCGTCACATTGAATGGCTGTATATCCTTCTTTGTTTAGAATAGATTTTATAGAATCAAGCGGTTTTACCACATCAAAATAGAAGCTTGACAATATTAGTCTACTTAATTGTCCTATATTAGGGTCTTTCGTATCAGGTATTTCAAAACCACCTATATAAATTCCACAAATAATAAGTGTTTGAGAGGATGGAAGGGAAATACGCGGGTCACTCCTTGGCGACTCCGGCAATGCATAATTGAAATATCCTGGATTGGTAAACCGAATTATATCCAACCCTTCCGTAAAAGCGGTTTCTTCAATCCTATTTTTTAAACTCATTAGTCTATCATCCTCCATAAGTTATAAATTTTAGTTAACCATCCCTTCAATTATACTACAAGATCAAAACGTTGTTCTATAACGGTTGTGCCCCATTGGTCTCCAGGTCGTTCTTCGGTCAATTGAAATTCAAATTTCTCATAAATATGCCCAGATGAGGAAAGTCCCTGAAAAGTCCATAAATAAACACCTTCAAATTCGGCATCCTTGCAAAATGAAAGAGCTTGCTCCATAAGAAAGTTTCCAGCTCCTTTTCCTCGCAATTTCTCCGAAATAATAAACCATCTAAGATGAGCAATATTTTCTTTTTCAGAAGAGCCATCAATGGTAATAGATCCTTCGATAGAGCCATCCAAGACTAATGACCAAATACGGTCGCGGGAATTGTTATAATTATTTACAAATCTCGAAAGCTCACTAGCAACTTTTCCTTCAAAAAAATGTCCAAAATTCCAGTTTTCAGCGTAATACTTGGCATGCAACTCGGAAACTCTACCAATTACACCAGGCGTATATCCAATTATGGTTTTAAAATTCGTCATCTTCCTCCTCCTACCTAGTTAATAATAAAAATTCTAAGGCATAGTTAATTGAGTAGTGGTAATATACTCGAAAATCTACATTAAGAGACTCTGCAATTTCATACCTTGATCGATCTACTTGCTTTATAGCCCATAATCCTCAGCTCTTAATATACACCGTAACACCCTAAAAAGAGCCAATAATAACTAACGTAAACACTTCTTCATAGGTTTGTACTTGAGACCATGTTTTTCCTGCATTGTATTAGTAGCATTGAAGCCAAGTTTTTCATATATTATCACAGCATATGGTGAAGAATTTACCGTTAATTCTTGTAAATCAGGATCAATTTTTAATAATTCCATTGTAGCTATTCTTAAAAGTTCCTTTGCAATTCCAATCCTTTGGTGGCTCTTTTTAACAAACAATAGTGAAATATGAGATGTATTCCTAAATGCCAAGACACCGACAAGATCATTTCCTTCAAAACAGCAGTAAATCTTAAAATCATTACTAATTATCTGACTAACAAGTCTTTGGGGATGAATAAACTCTTTAAATGTATTAACCCCTTCAGCAGAATAATAAGGAGCTTCAAATTCACTAAAAACCTCCCACACCATATCTGAAACAATATTCTCCTGTCCAACCTCAAATAACTGGTATCTTAATAATGAATTATTCATGAAATCCTCTCCAATGGTCAACTCTGTAGCCTCACTTATAAAAAAGATATACGATTATTTGGGTCCTCGCCCAATAAACATTTCATATGATACAGCATATTCTTTAAAGCCATTACGCTGATATAGTTCCTTTGCATTATTATTCCAAGAATATGCATGTAATTTGACTCTATCAATTCCTCTTTCTTTCATCCACTTCATTGTCTCATCCAGTAATTTTTGTCCTAATCCAAGGCCTCTTGCTGTATCATCAACAAATACTTCATCAAAAAGTCCCATAGTACCTGTTCCATTATCCGCAGTTTCATCCTGTTTAAGTATTCTTCCCAAAGCGTATCCTACAGGTATATTTTTCAATTCAGCTATTAAGATTAATGTATCTTCATTTCTATTATTAAAAATCTCTTCAGCCTTCCTTTGTATTGAATTAAGAACTGATTCGAAATCATCATACTTACATTCATTATTAAGATTGCTCCGATTGAATTTGCCTAATTTTACTGTGAATCCAACAAAAATATCTTTATCACTTTCTACTGCTCGTCTAATTTTTACTTCCATAATCTAGCCTCAATTCAGTTTGTATTATGTTATGCAGCCTTTGCGTCATCTTTCCGAGTCACGGTATGAACACCAGTTAAAACTTATTCTTTATACTCTTTTTTGCACTAAAGACAAAAATTTCGATGAACGCATATTTTCATCCTTGAGCAAGGGAACTTCTGGCATTCAAAGCAATATATAAATACCGATTTATTGTGTTCACTACAACATTTTATGCCACACTTAACACCACGATGTGTTAATTTCTAATTCTAATTTACCATAACCGAGGGCTAACTTGGAATTAGCCTATGCATTTGCCGAATGGTTCAGGAAATATCCTTTTGTCATATAAGAAGCCAGTATGAATAAAACGCCCGGTATTATGATATATGCAAACTCTATTTCCCCTCACCCATCAAATATCACCTCGGATCGGTTATTTACGATCTCTTTCAATAATAATATTAGTGCCTATTTCTCTTTGATAAAAAATCTTATTCACGTTGTATCGTTCTGTCTACAGAAATTTAATATTATTCACTATGGTTTGCTATTAAAGAATATGAATTTCTCAACAAACACTCCCATTACAATTCCAATACTATATGAAACCAAGTCACTCCACAAAAAACCGTACCCCAAAACTAATCCACCTAACCTTGTCTGTCTCAAAGCATCAATCCACTGTGAATGATACAACTGACTTATTTCAATACTGAAGGAGAATAAAAGGGTTAGCGCAACAATCCATCTCGTTTTCGCCGTCTTAAATATGAAGCCAAACAAAAAGAAAACCATAAGTGCCCATAAAGTATCTCCTAAATATAGAGTAATCCAGTTAGGCAAATACACTGAAAAATATCTAGTACCTAAACCTAGTATCATAACGATAATTAACATGGTAAGATAAGTAAAACTATTCCTCTTAACTAACATAATTGGAAGCCCCTCAATAATAATTGTTTGCTCGTATTATTCTTCGAGTTAACTAGGAAACTTTATCAGTAACCCCTTAGATACCTTTTCTATTCCTATTATCTTTTTCTACCATTATTATACTATTTTTGTGAAATTATTAGGGGTTTTAAAATTTACATTAACCTGTTTTTTCCGTTATACTCAAGCTTGAATAATTCAAGGTTCAACAGCTAATGATAAGAATAGATGAAATTTTTGTCAGTAAGAATGTCAAAATACTTCCTCATTTCTTGTAGCACCATGCGTGTCTCACCTTTCTCATCACTAATCTATCCTAAGCATAGAGGAACCCCCCCCCTTTCAACGTTTTTCGTTTAAAGAAGCATTTTCCAGACGCTGCCAAGCTTAAGGCTTGGCGAGACGGCCGCTGCCAATTCTGCATGCGCCCTTGCGGAAGTATATTGTTATATGGTTCCGCCTCTCCTTGAGTTTACCCACATAGTCATTAACTTGAAAACAACATATCCTAATATGAATCCAAACGAGTTTAGAATGAAATCGTCTACATCAAAACTCCCACGTTTAGTAATTAACTGAGATACTTCTAATAATGTTAGCCCAATTAGAAAAACACCCAGTGATTTAAGGTAAGATAATTTCAATGCCAATGGAATTAAAAATCCAAAGGGAATAAACACACCAATATTCCCTATAAGATTAATCACCCAGACATTTTTGTTTAATTTGTTAAAGTTAAGAAAATGCTTGATTGTTGAAAATGGCTCCAGGTTATACATATACATTGAACCAGCAATTCTGCCGAAACCAAAGAGCATCCAATAACCAAGTAACATAAAATATGCAATCAATACTAAAAAAAAAGTTTTACGCATCATCTATGATTTACCTCATTTTAATAAAGTGTATAACTATCTCTTGTGTGTGGTATTTTAGTGGATTTGCAAATCTTCGCCAATAAGTTTAGTCGCTTCATATATTACACCATTTTCATAACTCTTTATATCGAAATAACCATTATAATAATCCCATACATCTGAATGATCAGAGTAATGAGCAATATTTTCTACTATTTTATTAAATAAAAAAATGTCTCTTCTTCTGTTGGGTATTTTTCAACCATTAGTCTAAACTTAACATCACTTTCACCATCAAATGCAGCCGCAGTAGTTTCTACCTTATTTAATTGTTTAAACTCTTCTTCAGACTTCTCCAGTATTTCACTCATGTTTATATCTGGTTTTTGATTATAACCAGCAATTAACAACAATAAAACAAATAATACACCTAAAAAGAATAACATCTTACACAGGGTACTTTCTTTCATGGAAATCACATCCATTTTGCTCCATATCGAAAAGGTACTCCCATTTTCATATTTTCCTTCCAAAATTTAGATTTTTTGATTGTGGTGCCTAGTGCTTGATATATTTGACAATTCTATAAGTTTTTATCCATTTCGATTTACATCTCAATTTTTGCTTTTATTAATAGTGTTTATTTAGAGCACATATTAAACCAAAAGTTATACTTTATAATCCATACAAAGGGAGAAAGAAGGCTAGGAATAACATAGAAATAACAGCTACAAAGTGTAAATTAAGTATGCATAAAATCATATAATATGATAGGACTAAGTTAAATACGCTAGTAACAAGTGAGGAAGGAATGTTATTATGGCCAATACACTAGTTCCAAATCAATGCCCGCCAGGTTTTTTTCGCTATGTGGTGATTTCGGGAGATACTATTTTTCAATTAGCCGATCAATTAGGGGTAGATGAGGGTCTTATTATCGCCAACAACCCTCTTCCCGACCCAGCATCAATTAATCCGGGTGATGTACTCTGTTTACCTATCCCCATTAACTTTCCTTGTAATGCAGTATTGCATCCTACTATAGACACTCCTCCCAATGCTACAGGTTCCATACTAGTTAGGCAACTGCCAGACGGTCAACAATCGGCTACCGTTACTGCATTTGGCCTGCCTTCTTTGGCTAATTTTGATGGTTTTGAAGCGCTAATTGATATTGTTGGCATTGGAGGTTTTGGCTTTCCTCTACCGCAAGAAAGCCCTTCTACCTGGGCCGGCACAGTAATCATTCCCAGGCCGCTTTTATTTGCCGGGGCGCAGGTAATAGTTCAACCTGTCAATACTCAAACCAGTACAGTCGGTAGTCCGGTGCTAACAGGAGATCTCAGTGAATGTGCACGACCACAAGATCCAACGCATCGTTTTAACATCGTCGCCCTGCCGACAGATACCCTCTTTTCTCTGGCCCGCACCTTTGGTGTATCCATAGAGCAGATTATGGTACTTAATCCAGGAATCGTTAACCCCAATGTTATTTTTCCAGGACAGATTATCGCTATTCCGTTAGTAGTACCAGTATTACCTATTCCAGCACCTAGTCCGGCGCAATACTTGGTAAGAACTGGAGATAGCTTCTTCACTATTGCCCGGCGCTTTGGCTTGACAGTAGCTTTGTTATCAGCAGAAAATCCCCAAATTGTAGATCCCAACGTTCTTTCTGTCAATCAAGTCATCAATCTGGTGGTAACGCCACCTTTGCCATCACCAATGAATACTGCACAATTATATGTTTCGGTAGGAGAGACTCTGCTCAGTATTTCCAGACGCACCGGGGTTAGCCTAGAAGCTATTATTGCTGCTAACCCACAAATAGTTGACCCAAATTTTATTCAAGTCGGTCAAATCATTAACCTGCCATTAGATTAGAAGATTATTATAGGTAAACCGAGCTTGCTTAATTTAATCTAAGTCGTCTAAAGAATCCCCTGACTGCATGTCGTTTCGCAGCAGGGGCATTTTTATAACAATATAAGTTTTTGGGATAACTTCAGGTAAACTAGTGACAAATTTGACAGCTAACTCTGGACTCTTCTTGTAAAATTCCTTCTTTACCATCGACAACTCCAGTTGATAAGAAATATTCAATAAAACCTAGTTGAAAACGGTTGAACCCCAGTCCAACTTTACCACCCTGACAAGTAGTGGTCTTATCATCAAATATCGCCACACGCCCTTTGGCTGCAGCATTTAACATTGAAATAACGCCAACCCCATTTCCCTTCATGAAACTGCATACCGCCCCTGGTTTAATATTTGAACGTAATACGGCAACTGGGTGATTTTTCAGCTTTATGGACTCAGCAATTTTACTTTTTTTCATGCAAACACTCCTTGGTATAACTAATCGTTTGAAGTTATAATTTATATATTATTCCTGCAATTCCTGCAAAATAAAAAACACAAAGATTACAAGTGTTCAGTATCAGAACGCTAACAACCCTTAAAGTTTTTCATCCCACTTTCAGACTATGGCCTCTTTATGCCAAAAAGACAAAGTTCTAATCAACAAAACAACTTGCCAACGCATTTAGTTCCTCATTACATAATCTATATACAGTCCAGTCATCCATTGAAACTGCTCCTAAATGCTTGTAAAAATCAATCGAAGGTTCATTCCAGTCTAAACACCACCATTCCAATCTGCCACACTTTCTTTCAATAGCTTCTTTTGCTAAAAATGAAAGCATTATCTTACCAATACCTTTCCCTCTCATTTCAGGTTTCACAAATAAATCTTCCAAGTAAATACCTGGTCTCCCTAGAAATGTTGAGAAATTGTAAAAGAACAACGCAAAACTTACAGGTTTATCCTGAAATTCTCCAATTATAACCTCAGCTGTCTTTCTTTCAAATAAAGACTCTCTTAAAACATCTTCAGTTGCTATTACCTGATCCAGCAGTTTTTCATACTCAGCTAATTCCTTTATGAATTCCAATATTAATGAAACATCGCTTATTTCGGCAAACCTTAATTTAAAATCGCTTATCTTGGTATCAATCAATCTGTTCATCCTTTCTCTAGTCACCTTAGGTAACCCCATTATTTATATCAAATGTTTAGAAGTTTTTACCACAAAAAAATCCATCCGTGGACGGTACGACCATCGTCAATGGATGGCTGTGCATATGACTAGGCAAACAATAAGCAAAATAATACTTTGTATCAAAAAATATGAAACAGTTCTAAGGTTATTTACTCCAGTTCTGAATTTCTATGAAATTCCCCTCGGGATCTTGAGCATAAGTTGCTGTTAAAAATCCGATCTCCCCATAATCCTTATTTATTATTTCACCCAGTAATTTGCCACCATGTGTAATTAGTTTTTCAGCAACGTTTTCTACATCATCAACATGAAAAGCAATATGTCCAAAGCCCTGCTCATTAATCATAAACCTATTCTTAGGACATTCCGGATCATATTCAAAGATTTCAAGGGTTGGCCCATTATCATAACCTGGCAAAATCAGATGTATTCCTTTTATCCTAACGTTATTAATATTTGTTAACTTATCTATCCATTCGCCTGAAAGGTCTCTTTCCGGATATTGGGGTTTACAATCAAAAACGTCAACATAAAATCTAGATAGATTTCTCCAGTCTGTAGCAACAAGGTTTGTATGCACAAATTTAATGCCCACTTAATTCCCCTCCTATAAATCTTACGCCATGGATGGCGAATTATATTATCCTCTACTCCTTTCTTTGGAGGAGCAGGGGTATATGTTCGTGAAGATTTCACCTGTATAGTAATGACGCTGAAACATTATCCAATCTCTTTGTAATTAACAAATCTACCCCTTTTTCTTGTCGAGATAGCGGAGCATATACAGTTCCCGAAGCGTCATATTACAGTCATATATTCTAAGTTTTGGGAACTGCCTGTTATGTGTAGTGCCCAGCTACTTACTACACTTCCACAATTTCCTAACTTTATTTCCTGTTAGTATTCCATTTATTATCAAGACTAGCCATGTTGTGGAGATAATGATTACTTCATATCTGTCCAGCTTATCTAAACCATATTGGATACTGATAAAAATAAAGCTCACTATTGCGATTATAACTGCCAATAAATAAATTACCGCTATAATGTTTGTATGTTTTCCTCTAAAAACTGGTATTAAAAACCCAAAAGAAATAGCCATCATTATATACCCGAGTTCCTCCAGGGCGATAAAAATTCCATGTGGATTATATTGAGTAATTAAGGCAATCCCTTCATATTCTTGATTCATCAAACTTATAGGTACAACATTTACTTGAACGTAATAATTTATGAGTAAAGTAGCAGTTGCAATTATTGCAAAGGAGCTCGCTATCTGAATATAAATTTGTTTTTCTTTATTAATAATAGTCTTAATAATAATGATGTTTATCAAATAGATGCAAATCATAAACATCGCCAAGTACTGCCAAATATAATCTCTTGGATACCGTTCTATAGTCTCTAGATAAGGATATAAAATGCCTCCATTAGGGGCATTTGCACCTGATATAGGAACAGCAATCATTGCAAATACAAAAGTTATAAAAGTAATTAACGCTAATCCATAGCTTGAAAGGAATACCAGTTTCAAGACTTTTTCATCAGTTGTCATTAAATTATGGCCTTTATGTTTCAATTCCATCTCTCATCTCCTGTTCTGTTATATTTAACTCTAGTAAGTCAGGCATTACACATAACGTTCCCATGATTTGCGAACTTGGTAGTTGGCGCGATTTTTGACCCCAAAGTCTCGCCTACTTCAAAAATCATGACAATTACCAAGTTAGGTCGAAAGCGAAAGCCGGAGCCGCAAATCATCGTGTTAGGCAGAGTTGCCGTTCAGTACAACAAATACTTCATTCACCTGGTGCCCGAATTTTTTTGTCAATCTAGACTTGCCTAGATTAGACTTTATTATTTTCTTTATATCAGGATCATTTTTCTGAGCCCACTCCTTCATAAGATCAAAACCTTCAGTAGGTAGTTTTGCAACAAATACACTTATTGCGTACTCAAGTCCTTTCCTTAATACACGAAATTCTTCAGTCTTTCGAATTTCTCTCCCCAAGTTAATTATGTCTTTCAAAATTCTTTCCGTAATTTTAAAGCAGAATAGTACATTATCTTTTTCATTCAAAACAGGAGGGTGTGCTAGGGCCGCTATAATTGCTCTTTTTTCTAAAATAGAAGCGTCATCATCAATCCACTTATTAAAGATTAATTCTGCTTGTCTAAAATCATTCTCTTCAATCC
>LOER01000002.1 GCA_001515945.1 Desulfitibacter sp. BRH_c19 | reverse complement strand
AGTTAAGAAAATCTTACGCTCTTTATTACCCTTACCCATTACAGTTAGAACATCATTACTTACCTGGTCAACATTCAAACTGGCTAGTTCAGACAGTTGCAATGCACAGTTAAGAAAAATAGTAAGGATGCAGTGGTCTCTTGGTGACTTTTTACTTACAATAAGAAGACGTACCGACTCTTCTAGAGTTAAGTATTTAGGTATACGTCTTGGCAACTTTGGAGTTTCAAGTTCTTCTGCAATATTGATATCAATAAGATGAGCCTTAGTTCTAAGATATTTCCAAAACTGCCTTATAGAAACTATCTTTCTAGCCCTTGTTCCTGCGGAAGCTTTTAACTCAGTTTGACAATGTGAAATAAAATTGTACATGTCATTAAGTGGGATGGACTTGATAAAATCAATATCAAATTGAAAAATTTTGGTTATTAATGGGGATACCCCTGGAGTTTAAAACAAAGTAGAAGAACATAAGCAAATCTGTACGGTATTCTTTTATGGTATTGTCAGCACGGCCTTTAATAACAACCAAGTAGTTAAGATACTGTTCAACTATCAGACAAGTGGTGTTTGATTGCATACAATCACTCCTTATCAGTAGTATTTACAAGTTGCTTGGTAAATATTAGAAAATGTCTATAATGCGAAGCTGGTGCAGCATCAGATGGTTTAATAGTGGTTCCAAGATGGGTAAGTGACATCCCAAAGAAATAGGGATTTTTTTATTTTCAGGTGTAACAAAAAGGTCACTTTTGGTACTAATAATTAAGGGGTTATAAGGTAGTAAGTCAGTTAATGAAGAGCTTTTCTGGAAAGCGATATGTAAGGACGGAAAATAGATGCAATAAATAGAGATACCATGATATTTGTAGAGAACTACTTAAGGACGCATAGATGTAAAATACGAAGTGAATATTCTAAATGATATATCACATTCGTAGAATTATGTGAAGTAAAGAGAATTTATATTTTAGGAGATGAAGTATTGTGAAAAGATTTAAGAATTCATTTATTATGATTAGTTTATTATTAATATTATTAGTTTTAGCATCTTGCCAAAATAGGATGATACAAGAGCCAGTAATCAAAGTTTCATATGATTCTAATGAATTAAAGGTGATTCATTATTTTGATAGATATAATAAAGAGAAAGAAGATATTGAAGAAGGGATAAAAGATTTTATGGTTGGTAAAAGATTTATTGATTTGCCAATAATTGATTTTGGAGAAAAAATTGAAATTGAAGCCCTGAATTTTGAAACAACTGAATTTGAAGTTTATGATTATATAGTAGATGAAAGAGGGAATATTGTTTCAGATTATAGTGTAGAACCATTTGCAATAACTTTAGTTGATAACGGGAATGCAGAAGTTGTATTTGAGAAAAGGGAAGACTTGGGAAAATATTATGATAATATGGTAGAAGGCAAATCCATACATTGCTTATTAATCAGAAGTAAAATTAATAAGTCTTCTTTCGCATTCGGAACACTTGTATTAGGTGTTAACAAAGAGTAATCATTTTTAGCAGATTAACTTTATATCTTACATACTCGCCGAACCTGACAGAGAACGAGAGAATTTGATTAAAAACAGGATTGACTACTGGCATACTAAGAGGCCATATCTTGGGATTAGAAAGCCTCGTAGAAAGTTACGGTATGAAGAGCGGATTAAGGTCGTCCGTAAATTGATTAAACGCTATATGGAAAGATGATATGGTGGCAATAGTGCGAGAAAGTATAGAGCAAATGAAATAATTTAAATTTACCTAAGCTTATCAACCTAATGATACAGGATAAGGATATTTATATTTTACTATCTTTCCTGTGAGAAAAAAGACTTTGATTTTGGGGGTTTTAAATTGAAAAAGATAATGTTAATTACTCTAGTTTGGTTGTTTGTGATAACTGCTGTTCCAGTACTGGCAGCAGATATTAATGACTATAATCAAGACTTAGATTTAAACACATTTCAGGGCAGCGTTATCATGTCATTAAACAGCAGTAAAGCTTTTGTTAATGGGGTAGAGATGTCGGGTAAAGAACCAATTTTGGAGAATGGCAGAACTTTGGTGCCCCTGCGGTTTCTTGCAGAAAATCTGCAGGCAAAAGTTGACTGGCAGCCATCCAAAAAAGTAGTACAGATAACTGATGGGGATAAAAAGATATTATTGACGATCGGCAGTAAAGATATGTTGGTTACCGGTAAAAAAGTTAAAATTGATGTTCCGGCAACACTCAGAAGAGGAACTACGTATTTGCCCATTCGTGCCATAGGGGATGTTTTAGGTAAAACGACGGAGTTCAAAAATGACAGCAAGTTAATCATGGTCAGCAATCAGCAAATGACTCTGACTACGACCGCTCTAAATACCTTAAAGGCGGCATTTGATGAAAATTATCAAGTGCTTTATGGGGATACCTGGGTGATGATTGCTGAGAAAAATAATAGATTGTACGGCTGGGATTTGAATAACCGGGATGATTTTTGGGACTTGGGTGATAGTTTTTCTGCCCAACGGCTGAAAGAAGGGAAAACACTTTATTTATCATTCCATGTTGGGGATAACACCATGGGCTCCGACCAGATATTTGCCATCTATCCCGATAAAAAAGTGAAGTTTATTTATTCTACGGACCTATTCAGTATGAAAGAAAAAGACGGCTACCTATATATGTTGGTTGAAAATAATTATTGGGGCTTGATAAATGATTGCTTTGAATCTATGCAAAAATTCAGCGGCAACCTAATCAGAGTAAGTATTGATGAAGCCATTACGTACCACGAAAGGGCAAATCATGATGTTCCTTTTAAGGCGGAACAATTAGGTGAACCAGGTTATTTTTATGGCATACATCCAATCGTCGGCAAGTATTACGATACCGGGAAAACAATTGTTCAGGGCTTAAAAACGGATTACAGCGGCTATATGTTTGACTGGGAGATAAAAAATGATGCCATTTATGCCGTTGGGGTTGATTTTACTTCCGATCAAGCGGACAAAACCTTTGGTCAATATAAAATACCTTTTATCGGCAGAAGTCATGAAAAAATCTCCGGGCCGGATGATACTCCAGTACAATTAAGTGAAATTTTGGCTCGAGGGCTGGCCGATACAGACAGCGGTTTAAAAGATATTGAAAATGGGATCATCATTGAACGCAGCTTTTTCGACCTGAACCAGGACGGGAGGATGGACGAAATGTATATGATCGCCAGCCCATTGGGAGTCAACAATTATTTTACTGCGCCGGCATATTTGCTTTACGCCACTTCTCCCGGTGAAAAATTCCACAGTATTAAGCTGGATTTTCCTCCTATTGACCTAACGTGGGAAAATATAAAAATTCGTTATGGTGATATCAATGGTGATAAAAGGTCGGAAATATTCTATTCGGTGGATTATCCTCAGCCGGAACATGTGGAAAGATGGCCTCATATGCTACTGTATCGCCCTGAAACCGGAAAGTTCTCCGACCTGAACATTGCGCAGGAATACGATTTCCTCATCCGGGAATGGGGCATTGAAAAGGATAATGAAGACGTGAAACTTTGGCTGGATATTAAAAAGGGAATCTATGATGATCAGGGTATGCGCCGTTATTTTCGTCTATATCAGGATAAGTTGATCAAGCAGGAAAATTAAGACAGAATAATGAGTTCAGATGTGAATCATTTGAATACCAAATAATTTTTGACATCCTCATGGGAGGCGGACAGCGTCTAACAAGGCGTTTCACGGCTCCGGCTAACGCCTCCGGCCTAACTTTTAGCTGTCATGCCTTTTGCATTTGGGATGGATATGGCGGTTAGTAAAAGCCACGCCAGCTAAAAGTTCATGAATCGCCAGGACGGTTAAGTAATATAAACTTCAAATTTAGCCTAATGCGTGCTTGAGAAGAGGCAATTACTGTTATGGATATGACATCTCAGATGGTAAATACGAAGTGAATACTCTAGATGATATATCACATTTGTAGAATAGTATGCAACATTAAGAAAGGGATATTATAAGAGGGGGGCATAATTTATGGAGTTTTTAATGGCGTTATTTATTTTTCCATTGGTATCATTTTTATTTGGAATAATTGGTCAAATGCTAATAAAAAAAATATATATAGTTGTTGGAATAACCTTTTTAGGATGGTTAATTGCTACTTTTACAATATTTAATGAAAGTTTTCTAATATGGGTATTCATTTATTCATTATTATCTTTGATAGGGTCTGCAATAGTTTATTTCCTTCAAAAGTCTAAGTAAGACGCATTTTTCTTACAAGTGAGAAGAAGTAAATAAATGCCCATGCTTCGCATCATCTACAAAGTAAATATCAAAAATTCTATTGGTGAAGGGTGCTCTACGCACTCCTTTTATTTTGCTTTGCTAACATATTTCCAAAATGTTGCAGGAAATGTAAATTTTATGGAGAAAATGTCCAAATATAACAGTACTGATAGTGTCTATTAGGTGAAGTTGAAAAGATAAGTGCTATTCACGAATTACGTTAAATTAATACACCATAATATGAGATATTAGCGTCATCACAGTAAAAGATTTTAGGGGAAATTGACTGTATATAGGTGCGTCCATCTGGGGCGCACTATAATACTGCATTATCAAAGGGGTGGAAATATGAGGCTATCTGAAGCTTTTAGCCTTTATGAGAGTTCCATTGAGACAACTACTGCACATGAGCATGGCGGTAAAATTAAAAAATATATTACCTTCGTAGGAGATGTTAATATCTCTAATGAAAGAGCATTTAGCTATGAAAATTTAAGAAACTTCATTTTTGACGGAACACAAAAAGCACTAGGAAAGTATAGTGCCATAAAGAGTTTCTATGAATTTACTAAAGTACAAATTGAGCATCAGTCAAAGAATACGGTCAATTTCCCTATTTATAGGAATGATGTAAGAGCTTTTGATTCAGAAAATAATAATTCAGACGAAAGTGATGTTAAAGAGAAAGGTGCAGTTTATTTAGAAAAGAAATTTGATTTTAAGCAGTTCTTTGAGGATTTTTACTATGAGCACTTAAAGAACGAAACAGCTGTAAAAACTATAAAAGCGGCTATCTCATTAGGGTTAACAGCTGGGTATGATAGTGGAGAAATGTTTTTTACAAGAAAACCACCGAGTTTTACCCTTAATGATATTGAGTTAATTGATAATGGTGTCAGAGTTAGAAATTTCAACAATGCATCAATGGTTGAATGGATTACAGTAATCGGAGACTTTGCAAAATATATTATTGAGTATTATGAGTTAAGAAAGAGTTATATATCTCTTCCAGAGAGGGAAAAGAATATATTTTTTATTCAGATTTATGATACTTATAAACTTGAATTTGATAATGCTATCCAAGATAGAAAACCTTATACAGTTCAACTCTTAGTTTTATATTTTCTAAAGTATATCTCAAAGGCAATTAACTTAGAAAGAGAACTGAATGTAAAGGATTTAAAATCTAATATGGTATTACATTCACTATATAAATCCCAAGGAGCTAGTTTACACCAAATCATTAGAACTTTTGGCTACCCTCCATTTGTTCAAAATGCTTTTGAAAAATACTGTAGTGATAGCTTGGACAATGGTCTGTATATTCTTTTTGAGGACAGCCATTTTTTTCATTCATCTCCACTAGAGAAGGAGGATAATACCTTAGATGCAGAGTCTAGTGGAGAGACTAGAGCTAAACAATATTTAGTTAACAAGCAAGTTAGAGATAGCAATGCAGTTAAAATACTTAAAACTGAATATGATAATATATGCCAAATATGTGGAGAACCGTTAGTTCCTATTGAAGGATTATCATATTCAGAAGCTTGTCATATTCACCCTTTGTCAGAGGGCGGGAGTGATGATAAAACAAATATGTTAATTCTTTGTCCAAATCATCATACTATTTTTGATTTAGGAGTTATTACGATTAGTCCTGAAGATTTAAAAACAATTATACATGCAGATAATAATCACCATTCAAATATTGCTACATTAAAGATAATAAAGCACCAAATATCATCTACAAATGTTAGATATCATTACAGTAATATTTTTTTACCATTGTTAAGAAGCTTGGAGAGAAACTGAAACTTTCTTTTATATGTTTATTTGTTCTCCTGAGGCGTAGCCATCTATGGCTGCTAGGCAACCAACTTCGCCTAACAACACGAGCTTTCCCGTAAAGGTGCGCCAAGGTTGGTTTTTGGGATTGCCGCACCACATTTCTTTGTTGGGTGGCAAAAGGCACCATAAGGAGCATTACTTAAGGGTTAAGCTACGTAGCAGATGCTAAACGTTAAGTAATTATAAGTTTCCCATTTGGCTAATACCGGGAATCTGAACAAACACAAGTGAGTATTTCTTATTGTTTATATAACACGCACGCAGACAAACAGGAATTTATAGGGAGGCATTGCTAATGAATAAGATTACCTGCATTTGTTTAGGCGTAAGAAGTATGGAAAAATCCATTAAGTTTTACAGAGATGATTTAGGGTTTGTTACTGAGGAAAAAGCAGATAACCCTAAAGTGGTTTTCTTCAATACGCCGGGCACAAAGTTTGAACTCTATCCATTGGACCTATTAGCGGAAGATATTAGTCAAGAAAACCCACCGAAAATAGAGCACGGTTTCGCCGGTATTACTTTGGCATATAATGTTGAACATAAAGAAGATGTTGAAAAAGTGATTGAATTGGCCAGAAAAGCCGGAGCTAAAATCGTCAAAGAGCCACAGGATGTTTTTTGGGGCGGATATCATGCGTATTTTGCTGATTTAGATGGCTATTATTGGGAAGTAGCTTGGGGGCCCGATTTTAAGTTTGATGATAACGGTATGCTAATCTTTTAGCATGAGCGTTATAGGTTGAATTAAGTGTGTCGGGCGGACAAATACCAATTTGTCGTGCAGAGTATGAGCATAATGGGTGTTTAAAAAATGACAATTTAAGCTCGCATTATCCATATATCCTTCAGGCTAATAATGCGGCGCTTGAGAAGAGGCAATTACTGTTATGGATATGACATCTCAGATGGTTAATACGACGTTGGATACAAACTTTTTGAAAAGAGTAATCAGGAAGGAATTGGATGTAAAGCTGTCCAATTATTTTAAAGAGAATTTGGGAGTGGAGTGTTTAGGAACGTCACAAAGCTTATTAACGAAGGATTGTCGCTCACATGTTAGGGCATTGCCGAACTTGTGAAGCTCTTCTTGGAGGAAGGTATTATTTTGCTAAAGGTATTTTTAAAAGGCTTAACAACAGGATTAATTCTACAAATAGCAATTGGACCTATATTTTTCTATCTTGTCAATATTACCCTACAAAAAACTTTAATGGATGGATTATTTGCTGTTTTTGCTGTAACAATTGTCGATTACCTATACATATCACTAGCAATAGCTGGTGTAGGCAAATTTTTAGAGAAAGAAAAAACCAAAAAAATATTAGGACTGGTTAGTTCTGTTATCCTAATATTATTTGGATTTTATATGGCAATAAGTACAGCAAATATGATTAATACTGAGTTAACAATGATTAGCCAATCACAAACCATTTTTACAAGTTTTATTTCCGCATTTATATTAACCATATCTAGTCCGTTAACAATCGTTTTTTGGACTGGAGTATTTGCAGCCAAATCAATTGAGTATTCTTTTAATAAAAAAGAATTATTAGTTTTTGGTTTATCTGCAGGTTTAGCGACACTTCTATTTCTAGGTTCATCTATACTGGTGCTTACGGTTTTTAAAACATCCATTCCATTAATAATTGTTCGAGTTGCTAATTTAGTAGTAGGCTTAGTTTTAATAATCTATGGAATAATTAGAGCAATAAAGATTTCAAGAATGACAGGTGCCAGCATAATCTCAACACCTGAAAAGAATGAATGTGGTTAGATTACGGCGGAAATTCTCGATACGTTATTCTCTTTCGTATGGGAAAGAATTTTGTCTACTTAACATTTTCTATAAGATACGTACAAAGTAAAATCAAATCATTATTTTTTGTGGAGTGCATATCCTTAGGCACTCCTTTTAACTTATTTCCATAATGTAGCAGTAAATGTAAATTCTATGGAGAAATTGTCTAAAAAATACTTTATTAACAACTGTCAAATAGATTAAGTTTCATTTTCAATTAAACATCATAGCTAGGGGATTTGAGTTAACTGCCGACTGTAATTGGTGTTCATCTATATGGGTGTAAATTTCTGTAGTTGCAATATTTTCATGTCCTAATATTTTTTGAAGAGCACGAATGTCAACCTTGCCGTATTTATACATAAGTGTAGCTGCCGTATGTCTTAGCTTGTGGGCAGAAATCTCTCCGGATCCAATTCAGATGCAATAACATACTTTTTAATAATGTCTTGTATAGCCCTGGTAGTAATACGATTGTTGTTTCTAGAAATAAAAAGAGCTTTAGTTCCTAAATGAATAGTACACCTTATTTGAAGCCAAGCATTAATGGCCTTTTTAGCAGCAGGAGTTAAGAAAATCTTACGCTCTTTATTACCCTTACCCATTACAGTTAGAACATCATTACTTA
>LOER01000001.1 GCA_001515945.1 Desulfitibacter sp. BRH_c19 | reverse complement strand
CAAAATACCTGTTAACGTATCCTGAAGGAATGTTGTGCTCATGGGCACTTATTGGAGCTGTCCGGCACATTTTATATACTACGTTCCTATCAGCATCAAAAATAGCATTAAGCCCGAATGTACAAAGATACTTAAATTGTTTTTGTATTTCTTCGTCACCGGTTTTAACCAAGGAAAAACCTTTAAACTCTTTTTCCTTTTCAAGTTGGTTAATATAACTCATGACATATCCTGAGGTCTGTCCATATACATCTGCAGGCTCTAGCGTAACAACACATGTTTCTATTTTACTTGACCAAGAAATATTTGAATAAATTATCCCTTTACATTCGCTGTTATACCTATCATCATGTTCATAAAACTTTCCAGATATTATTTGTAACATCTCTTATCCTCACTTATTAACCCAATAATCTAATCTTATTGCCAATTTATGCCCTGGATGGCGTAACCCTGCAGCCAATTTCGCCTAACGTTCCCGTGATTTGCGAACTTGGCATTTGGCGTGATTTTTGACCCCAAAGTCTTGCCTATTGCAAAAATCATGACAATTGCCAAGTTAGGTCGCAGGCGAAGCCGAAGCCGCAAATCATCGTGTTGTACTAAACCGCTACGCGGTGGTCCTTTACAATCCAGTTTCATGGTATCATCTTCCTATAAATTTAACTAGGAGGAGATGTTACCTTATGACAAATCCCTGTGAAAAAATGAAGTTTGAAATGGAGCTTCGTGGCTATGCTCCAAATACACAAAGACATTACTTGAGCCATGTCCGATTACTTGAAAAATATTGTGGCCAATCCGCAGATCAGGTCTCTCCTGATGAAATCAAACAGTTCCTTCATCACCGAATTAAGAAAGGTATCAGCTACAGCAACGTTAATATTTCCTGCAATGCTTTCAAACTCATGTTTAATTCTATCCTTAAACGTAATTGGTCTGATGAGGTTATTGTTCGTCCCAAAAAGTTAAAGAAGCTCCCCTATGTTTTATCCAAGGACGAGATCATCTTAATCATGAACCACATCCCCAATGTAAAGTATAAAACCATTCTTTTGACTGCCTATTCTGCAGGGCTTCGTATTAGTGAGGTTCTAAACCTTTGTGTTTTAGATATTGACTCTAGTAATATGCTTATCAAGGTTCGTTGTGGTAAAGGTGGTAAGGATCGCTTTACTATACTAGGAGAAGAAAACCTCAATCTGTTACGGCATTATTGGCAATTGTATCAGCCTAAGACGTTTCTTTTTCCAGGCATCCCTTCGGATAAACCCCTGTCTGCTAGAAATGTTCAACGGGTTTTCAAAAATGCTAAAGATTTAGCTGGTATTTCTAAGCCTGTTTCTGTCCATTCTCTAAGACACAGTTTTGCTACTCATCTGCTGGATGGTAATACTGATTTAAGAACTATTCAGGTGCTTCTGGGTCACAGTAATATCAGCACTACTTGTATATATCTTTATCTTTCTAATAAGCACCTTACTTCTGTTAGAAGTCCTTTGGATTAATTTGATGCCTGAAATTCAAGATATTTTTAATTCTTTTACTCCTGTTCGTCTATCTTTAGATCAAAGAAAGGCTTTTAATGCTATCAGAAGTTGCAGGACTGGGGTCTTAGGTTCTCATGTAGACTCTTGTGACGACTGTGGACACATGCAAATCTCCTACAATTCCTGCAGAAATAGACATTGTCCCAAGTGCCAAGGCTCTAAGCAATTTAAATGGGTTGATGATCAATTGGCTAAGCTTTTGCCTGTAGGCTATTTTCATCTGGTTTTTACGTTACCTCATGAGCTTAATGGAATAATCTATCAAAATCAGGAGCTTCTATATTCTATTCTCTTACGGTCTGCTGCTGATACTATTGCTGAACTTGCTTTAGATCCTAAGTACCTTGGTGCTCAGATTGGTGTAACTACTGTTTTGCATACATGGGGACAAAATCTTTCTTTTCATCCCCATGTCCACTGTATTGTCCCTGGCGGGGGACTTTCTGTAGATGGTTTAAGATTTGTTATTGGTAGCAAAAAGTTCTTTATTCCTGTTAAGGTTTTGTCCCGTAAGTTTAGGGGGAAGTTCCTTTTCTATCTGAAAAAAGCTTGGTGTAATGATCAAATTAAGCTTTTTAATTCTCTTGCTAAATTAGATGTCCTTGAATTGGTTGAATGTTTGCGTGATATGGAGTGGGTTGTTTTTTGTAAGAAGCCTTTTAAGTCTCCCTGGCATGTAGTTAATTATCTGGGTCGGTATACTCATAGGGTTGCTATTGGTAATTCTAGAATTATCAGTTTTGATGGTACTTCTGTGTCTTTCAAATTGAAGGATTACAAAGATGGCGGCAAGGCTAAGGTCATGTCTCTTACTACTGAAGAGTTTATACGAAGATTTCTCCTTCATGTTCTGCCATCTGGTTTTACTAAGATCAGACATTATGGTATTTTATCAAGTCGTAATCTGGGCTCTAAGTTGGCTTTATGCTTAAGGCTTATCGGTACTAAGCCCATCATTGCTGATTCAAATAAGAAACCAAGGCTTCCCCACCCATGCCCTGTTTGTGGTGGTATTTTCATCTTTGTAAAATCTATCAACAAGCTAGCTGCAGACCCATGATTTTTAGCAAAAAACTCTATTTCTTTTATCAGGACCTATTTGTGGGGAGGGGGAAGATGTGCCCATTTTTATATTTTTCCCGTATTTTAACACTGGTATTATCTATGTACTGTTATTTTTTAGGTGGTAAATCTACTGTTCATAGTGGATAGGTAACAATTGATTTCCCATAGTTAATTAGCTACTTTTGTGGTGGCAGACGGTTCAGTACAACACAAGATTCATGATGTTCTAGTCTCATAATATTATATACTTCTATATCTTCCACTCGGTGCTAAATTGTATCGAGGCTTTTATTTGCTTGCTGAACATCATAAATCTCTAAATATTATGTGCTGTCCGCCTTGACTCACTTTTTAAGTCTATTAATAATCTTTCCCCAAGCATAAGGCACAAGTGAAGGACAAAGTCTATTAATCCACCAGAACACTTTATGTGAACGAGGAACCAGTATGATTGCTTTATTCTTTGCTATGCCTCTCATCATTCCATGTATACATTCATTTGCTGTCGGAAAACGGTTCTTGTTTCTTTGGTTTTTCTCAGATCTCAAATACTCTGAGACCTTTAATGTTCTATCGTGAATCGGAGTTTCAATAAAACCAGGACACAGGGCATTAACTTTAATGCCATACTGATTTGCCTCAGCCCTTAAAGAAAGAGAGAATCCAACAAGGGCATGCTTAGTAGCAACGTAACTACTCATTAATCCCCCCGGGATTAAACCGGCCAAAGATGATACGTTTACAATTTGGCCATATCCTTGTTCCATCATAATCGGATAAACGGCATACGTTCCGTAGATAGCACCCCAAAGATTAATATCAATTATTTTTTTCCAATGTTCTAATGTCATATCTTTAAATTCGCCATCCAAACCAATCCCGGCATTATTTATCATGAGATCAATTCTATTGAAGGAATCTTTTGTCTCTTTAACTATTTTCTCCACATAATCTTGATTTGCCACATCGGCATATTTCACAAGACAATCCGCTCCGAATTCTCTTACTTCTTTAGCTGTATCATTAGCTTGATCCAAATTGATGTCTGCAATTACAATCTTTGCTTTTTGTTTTGCAAGATATAGGCACATTTCTTTACCTATACCTGAACCACCACCAGTTATTATTACTACTTTATTCTCAAACATTATTACTCCTCCACTTGTTTGCGAATTGCACATAACGTTCCGCGTATTCCCGAAGTCTGGTTACCACCTGCATATTCTCCCGGATTTTGGGAATACGCTGTTATGTGAAGGGTCGTTCTCCAAAGACAGCTCAAGCATATTTTTTAAACATCATCGGCTGCTCAAAGGTACTTTTACAGGTTTGACTAAGTTGTATCTTAGCATGTTCATTGAGTATCAGTTTTTCCTTCCGAGCAACTTTAACACCCGAATTTTCTATAAAGTCCTTTTTTAGAGCTATTATTTTAACCCCGCTGATATTAGAATAAAATCTTTGAAGTAAACCCTCAACCTCAGAAATTGATTCATTAAATGCATAATGAGGGACTTTTAAGAAAACACATCCTTGATTGCCAGCTATTTGTTTATTTGCAGTACTGAGCAAGGAATTTAGGTTTTTAACTGATAAGTCCTGAGATTTAAATCTATAGAAAATTCTGTCCTTATAATTCATTTCCTCATTCTTTGTATATACTTCTTTTAAACTATTTCTGACGCTACTGCTTACACAGAATTCTTCTTTGTTACTCTTCATAATTATCCCGGTCGGAATATTTTTGTATTTGTTAGTCATTGTAATTTCGTAGACATTCTTGTAGTTCATATAAGTAATTTTTGATTTCAACATTTCACGAATTGTTTGCGCCAGCTGTTTTACATCTTCAATCTTACCAGTACCATCAATCTCAATCTTTATGTCATGCCTTCCCTCAACTTCTGTCAAATGTTGAATAACTTTCTCGCTAAGGAAGTGAGAAAATATTTTATTAAAATTATATTCCTTATCTTCTATATGCTTGTTTTTGCATTCTATTGCTATGTTCTCAGAGCCAATAAAAGCAGAAATATCAAAACTTGGAATTTCCTTCTCTCTTTCAAAATTTGCTTGGACACCACTATATTTCAAAGCCATCATTACTTCTAATTCCCAGCAAACGTCTTCATAATCCTTTGACTGAAGTCTCGCTCTCGTTTTTTTCTCGTCATATAATCCGTGCAATTCATAGAGATTTCTCCCAAGCTCTACAATATTACTGTGTCCCACCCCCATTAACATTGTCTCATTATTCAGAATGATAGCCTTTCTAAAGGTAATTCTTATGTCTAAGTAATTTCTAATAAAAGGATGAAATAATCCCAAATAACTGCCCTTCTCCTTATACTGGCTAACTTCATCGACTAGCCTAAGTTGTTGATTCATCCAGCCCTCATCCATAATCTTCTTGGCAAAATCTATATACTTGCTTTCCAAATCTTCCGGATAATCTAACATATCCCCATTCATTATAAAATCTCCTCAAATATTTTCTATTATAACGACCTTTCACATAACGTGGCGCGGGTTTGCGAAGTTGCTTTGGAGGACAAGGGTTTTCTTGTCCGGAAAAGCAATTTTGCAAACCTGCTGATAGGCGATGTTGGGAGCGCTT